>CALKAA010000171.1 GCA_937983495.1 uncultured Gemmobacter sp.
GGACAAAAGAAAATGTACAACAGATGGAAATCAATCACTGAAAAGACCAGATTGATGAACGAATGCAGACAAATTACCTCATTGTTCCAAACTCTTAACTTCGCCATCAAGTCAGTTGCTGATCTTGCTTTCGTTGACAACAAAGATTCAGCTCTTAAAGAAAAGGCTTTGATCCAACTCTTCAAGAACCTTGCTGGAAACATGTCAGACTGCTTCAAGAAATGGAGAGATATCAACGCTATTGAAAAACTCAAAGAAAGAATGAGCAACCAACAAAAACGCAAGACAGCATCAGCATGTCTTCCCGCTCGGCCAGCACCTCGCAGACCTGTTGCAGCGAGGGGGCCTCGGCCCGGTCCTTGGCATAGGACACCACGCCGACCTCGGCCCCGCGATGGGGCTGCGCGGCGGTGCCAAAGGGCGCGACCGAAGGCAAACGGATCGGCTGGTCCAGTTGCAGCAGCGCCAGATCATAGGGCACCCGCGCCTCCAGCGATTGCCCGCCATAGACATATTCCGGGTGGGCCACGGCACGGCGCACATGGCGATAGGCCTCGGCCCGACCATTGCGCCAGCCGGCCAGGAACTCGATCTCCGCCGCGTCGATTCGCGCGCCGGTGTCCTTGTCGAACAGGCAATGGCCAGCGGTCAGCACCAGATCAGGGGCAATCAGCGCGCCGGTGCAAAAGCCCTTGCGGCCCAGATTGAGCCGCCCCACCGCCTCCCAGCCCCGGCCCGCATCGCTGGTCTCCAGACTGCGCAACCCCACATCCTGCGCCTGTAAAGGCGGGGCGATCAGCAGGGCAGCAAGGATCAGGGGCAAAAGGCGCATCATGGCTCTGGCGTAACAGGGCAGTTCGGCAGCAATGTGGCAAATACCGGGTTAACGCAAGCCCGGCCGATCCTCACGCCAAGCCCGCCGCTACCAGCGCGCGGGGCGCGGGTCCGCCTGTTGCCCAATCCAACAGTTCCACCGTATGCACCACCGGCACCCCGGTGCCCGAGCCGATCTGCATCATGCAACCGATATTCCCGGCGGCAATCACCTGCGGGGCGCGCGCCTCCAGCGTCGCCACCTTGCGGCGCTTCAGCTCGCCGGAAATCTCGGGTTGCAACAGATTATAGGTGCCAGCCGAGCCGCAGCAGAGATGCGGGTCAGCCGGTTCCACCACCTCGAACCCCGCCGCTTTCAGCAGGTCTTTCGGCGCGGTTTTCACTTGCTGGCCATGCTGCAGGGAACAAGCCGCATGATAGGCCACGCGCAACCGCTTCTGCCCCTTTGGGAGACCCAGCTTCACCAGCAGTTCCGAAATATCCATCGCGAGGCCCGAGACCTCTGCCGCCTGATCGGCCAAGGGATCGGTTCGGAACATATGGCCGTAATCCTTCACCGTGGTGCCACAGCCCGAGGTATTGATGACAATGGCATCCAGCCCGCCCTCGGCCTTCACCCTCTGCCAGGCGGAGATATTGGCGGCGGCCTGTGCATGGGCCTCGCCCTCGCGGCCCATGTGATGCGTCAGCGCCCCGCAGCAGCCCATGCCCTTGGCCACCACCACCTCGCAGCCCAAGCGGCGCAGCAGGCGGATCGTGGCGTCATTGATGTCGGTGTTCAGGGCCTTTTGCGCGCAGCCCGTCAGCAGCGCCACCCTTGCGCGTTTGGGCGCGGTGGGGGCAAAAGCCTGCGGATCATCATTGCGGCTGACCGGCGGCACCTCCCTGGGGGCCATGGCGATCATCGCCCGCAGCCGGGCATCGGGGATCAGACGCGCAAAGGGCCGCGCCATCTTGGCCCCCAGCAGCGACAGGCGAAACAGCAGCGGGTTGGGAATGACCTTGGCCAGCACCCACCGCAAGGCGCGGTCATGCCATGGCCGCGTATAGGTTTTCTCCACATAGGCGCGGGCCTGATCAATCAGATGCATGTAATGCACACCCGAGGGGCAGGTGGACATGCAGGCCAGGCAAGACAGGCAGCGGTCGATATGCTTGACCGTCTTCTCATCCGCCGGGCGGCCGCTCTCCAGCATCTCCTTGATCAGGTAGATGCGGCCGCGCGGGCTGTCCAATTCGTCGCCCAGCACCTGATAGGTGGGGCAAGTGGCGGTGCAGAACCCGCAATGCACGCAAGACCGCAAGATCTGATTGGCGCGGTTGAGCCCGGGGTCTTGCAACTGATCGGGGGTGAAGAAGGTCTGCATGTCAGGCTCCGGTCAGGGCGGAAAACAAGCCGCGCGGGTCGAACTGGCGGCGCAGGCCATCGGTCAGCGCAGCAATGCCGGGGGCCTCGGGGGCCGGGTCGGGCCGGGTCAGGCAGGTGGCATGGCCGCGAAAG
>CALKAA010000172.1 GCA_937983495.1 uncultured Gemmobacter sp.
CCCGCCGTTTCACCGGCAGCGCGGAACGCATCCCATTCGGGGCGGCGGAGGATCTTGTAGATCAGCATGTGGCGGTAATGCCGCACTCAATCCGTAAGGTCAATGCAAAGGGCACTTGCGGCGGGAAATTGCCGATGCCGTGAGCGACATGGCGCAGGCGCTGCGGATTTGATCATTAAACTTTGACATGAATCGAGCAGGCTTCCACTGTGACACAATCAATCATTGAGGGAGTTTGGCATTGAGGGAGTTTGGCATGTCAGCGAAATGGCTTTTGTCCGCAGCGGTTCTGGCCCTGAGCGCGGGTGCCGCGCAGGCGGATTACACGCTGCACATTCTGCATATCAACGATTTCCACAGCCGGATCGAGCCGGTGAACAAATATGACAGCACCTGCACCGAAAAGGATGCCGCCGAGGATGGCTGCTTTGGGGGCGTGGCGCGGGTGGCCGCCAAGGTGAACGCCCTGCGCGACGAGATCAAGGCGGCAGGCGGCAATGTGATCGTGCTGGATGCTGGCGACCAGTCGCAGGGCAGCCTGATGTTCACCACCTATAAGGGCGTGGCCGAGGCCGAGTTCATGGGGGCCATCGGCTTTGATGCCATGGCGCTTGGCAACCACGAATTTGACAATGGGCCAGAAGGTGTCGTGCCCTTCCTCGACAAGGCCAAGACGCAGCTTGTGTCGGGGAACCTCGATTTCAGCCAGAACAACCTTCTGGCGGGCAAGGTGAACAAGCAGCTGGTGCTGGAGGTCGGCGGCGAGAAGATCGGCATCGTCTCGGCCCTGGCGACGGATACGCCAGAGACCGCAAGCCCCGGGAAAAGCATCATTTTCAGCGATGACATCGAGAGCCTGAAAGGCGATGTGGCCGATCTGGAAAGCCTCGGCGTCAACAAGATCGTGGCGCTGACCCATGTGGGCTACAAGCGCGATCAGGAGATCGCGGCGGCGGTGCCGGGGATTGATGCGGTGGTGGGCGGGCATTCGCACACGCTGCTCTCCAATACCGACGAGAAAGCCGCAGGCCCCTACCCGACCATGGTGGGCGCGGTGCCGGTGGTGACCGCCTATGCCTATTCGAAATATCTGGGCCATCTGACCCTGACCTTCGACGACAATGGTGTGCTGAAAGAGGCCAAGGGCGAGCCGATCCTGCTGGATCAATCGGTCACGCCCGATCCGGCGCTGGAGGCCAAGGTCAAGGAACTGGCCGGGCCGATCGAGGAGCTGAAGGCCAAGGTGGTGGCCGAAACCGCCGAGGCGATTGACGGGTCGCGCGAAACCTGCCGCGCGGTGGAATGCGCCATGGGCAATCTTGTGGCCGAAGCCATGCTGGACCGCGTGAAGGATCAGGGCGCGCAAATCGCCATCGCCAATGGCGGGGGCCTGCGCGCCAGCATCGACGCGGGCGAGGTGACCATGGGCGAGGTGCTGACGGTGCTGCCGTTCCAGAACACGCTGTCCACCTTTACCGTCACCGGGGCCACGGTGGTGGCGGCGCTGGAAAACGGCGTGAGCCAGGTGGAGGAAGGCGGCGGTCGCTTCCCGCAGGTGGCCGGGCTGAAATACAGCTTTGACCCCAAGGCCCCCGCGGGCAGCCGCGTGTCGGATGTGATGGTGAAGGAGGGGGATGCTTTCGTGGCCATCGACCCCGCCAAGGAATATCTGGCTGTATCGAACAACTATGTGCGCGGCGGCGGGGATGGCTACAAGATGTTCATCGACGCCAAGAACGCTTATGATTTCGGCCCCGATCTGGCCGATGTGACAGCAGAATATCTGGCGAAGAATGCGCCCTACAAGCCTTTCACCGATGGCCGCATCACCGTGAAGTAAGCGCCGCGAAGCAACGCGCTGCAAACTCATATGAAGGCCCGGCACCCCGCCGGGCCTTCGTCATGTATACATGTATACATGATTTCAGGTTATGAATCCGGCACCTTTTTCTGGCGTTGTCGCAAGCCCGCCTCCCATGGAATTTGAGCGCAAGCGGTGCCCCCTCCTCCTCATGGCACCGCATCGCCATGAAGGACATTCGCGATGACCGATCACAGCCAGATTCTTGACCTCGTGCAGGCCCAACCGCAGGGCATGAGCCTTGCCCGCCCGTTCTATACCGATCCGCAGCTCTATCAGGCGGATCTGGACCTGATCTGGTACAAAACCTGGATCTTTGCCGCCAATATGGTGGAGCTGCCCAAAGCCGGTGCCTATGTGACGCTGCAATTGGGGGCCTATCCGGTGGTGGTGGTGAAAGGCAGCGATGGCGAGGTGCGCGCCTTTCACAATGTCTGCCGCCATCGCGGGCAGCGGCTTTGCTCCAAACCCTCGGGTCAGGCCGCGAAACTGGTCTGCCCCTATCACCAATGGACCTATGACACTGACGGAAAACTGTTGTGGGCCCGTGACATGGGCGAGGATTTCAAGCCCGGTGACCATGGGTTGAAACCTGTGCATTGCGCCATTGCGGCGGGCATGGTCTTCATCTGTCTGGCCGATCAGGCCCCCGATTTCGCCCCGGTTCAACAGGCTGCGGCACGCTATACCGCGCCGCATGGGCTCGCCGATCTGAAGGTGGCGCATCAGTCGCGCATCATCGAGAACGGCAATTGGAAGCTGGTGCTGGAGAACAACCGCGAATGCTATCATTGCGCCGGGTCGCATCCTGCACTGTGCCGCACCTTCAACGATGACCCCGATCTGGTCGGCTCGGATGACAGCCTGTCCTCGCCCGCAGGGGCCGCACATGTGAACCGCTGCGAGGAGGCAGGCCTGCCCGCGCGCTATCTGATTTCGGAAACCGAGCAATGGCGCCTGGTGCGCATTCCCTTCGTGGGCGATGCGGTCAGCTATACGATGGATGGCAAGGCCGCCGCGCCAAAACTGCCCGGCATGCCCTTTGCCAATGCCGGATCGCTGCTGTTCTTCCATTACCCCAACACATGGAACCATTTCCTGTCGGATCATGTGCTGAATTTCCGGGTGATCCCGGTTTCGCCCACCGAAACCGAAGTCGTCACCACCTGGCTGGTGCACAAGGATGCCGTCGAAGGCCGCGATTACGACCTGACGCGCCTGACCGAAGTCTGGCTCGCCACCAATGACGAGGATCGCCGCGTGGTCGAGGAAAATCAGGCCGGGATCAACTCGCCCGCCTACACGCCCGGCCCCTATTCCAAGAAGCAGGAAAGCGGGGTGATCCAGTTCATAGACTGGTATCTGGCCACCCTGCGCGGCGCGCTGCAAGGCCCGGTCAAGCTGGCAGCGGAATGATGGCGCAACAGAATTGGACCGCGCGCCCCTGGGCTGACAGCGAGTTGCTGGAATGCGCCATGGTGATCCCGGAATCCGCCGATTGCGCCACCATCGCGTTCCGCGCGCCCTCGGGCGCGTGGTTCGACTATCAGCCGGGGCAGTTTCTGACACTGGAATTGCCGGTGCCGGGCGGGCCCTTGCTGCGGACCTATACGATCTCCTCCAGCCCATCGCGGCCCTTGTCGCTGTCGATCACGGTGAAGGCGCAGGCCGGCAGCCTTGGCACGCGCTGGCTGCTGGATCATCTGAAACCCGGCATGAAGATAAAGGCGCATGGCCCGGCGGGGGCTTTCAGCTTCCATCGTCACCCGGCCCGGAAATATCTATTTATTTCAGCCGGTTCCGGTATCACTCCGATGATGTCGATGACGACATGGGCCTGGGATTCCGGCGAGATGCCGGACATCGTTTTCATCCATGCCGCCAAGACGCCCTCTGACATCATCTTTCGCGAACGGCTGGAGCAATTCGCCAACCGGGTGCCGGGCTTGCAATTGCGCTTCACGGTGGAGGAGGCCGACCCGTTCCGCGTCTGGCCGGGCTACAAGGGGCGGCTTTCCCAGATCATGCTGGGGCTGATGGCCCCTGACTATCTGGAGCGCGAGGTGTTCTGCTGTGGCCCTGCGCCCTTCATGCAGGCGGTGCGCGAGATGCTGCAAAGCCTTGGCTTCGACATGGCGCGTTATCATGAAGAAAGCTTTGCCGCCCCGGCCCTCGAGGAAGCGCCGGTCGCGCTGATGCAGGCCCCCGCCGCCGCCGAGATCACCTTTGCCCGCAGCGGTAAAACCGTGGCGACGGATGGCACCGAAACCCTGCTGGCGGTGGCCAAACGTGTGGGCCTCAACATCCCGTCCAGTTGCAATTTCGGGCTGTGCGGCACCTGCAAAGTGCAGAAGACCGACGGTGAGGTGAGCATGGTGCATAATGGCGGCATCTCGGACGATGAGATCGCCGAGGGCATGGTGCTGGCCTGTTGCGCCCGGCCCATAGGCGCGGTGAGCCTTGATCTGTAAGGGATGCGCCGCCCTGTTGGGCGGCGCAATATCTTGTCACAAAAGGAAATCTTCGGCGGTCAGCGCCTTTTCGCCCGTCAGCACCAGATTGAAATCTGCGCGCCCGTCGCCATCAAGATCAGCTTGAACACGAGTATCCCCACCGCGCGTCACAAAGCGCAGCTCGCCCCCCGCGCCCGAGAAGGCGTCAGAGCCGATGAAGCTGAGTTCCACGTCCAGGCCAGACAGGTCGATCACATCGCCCCCCTTCACCGAGAAATCGGTGATGGTGTCACCCTTTGCCTCGGCGGCGCTGCCGAAAACGAAATGATCTGCGCCGGCCCCGCCGGTCAGACGGTCGCGCCCGGTGCCACCTGCCAGCGTGTCAGCACCGCCACCGCCAGCCAACGTATCGGCACCGGCCCCACCATGGAGCGCATCGGCACCAGTCGCCCCTTTCAACAGGTCATTGCCACGCTGGCCCCAAAGCTCGTCATTGCCACCACGACCCTGCACCGTATCTCCAAAGCGGGTGCCGCTATAGATGTCGGCAGCGGCAGAGCCGGTCACGTCATGCGCCTGCTCGAACACCGCGTCGATGATGCCGCTGGCATCCGCTGGGCCGCCTCTCGGCCCGCCACCCATCAACCCGGCCACGATCTCATGCACCGCGCCCGCAACACCTGGCGCATTGGTGATATTGAAGCCCGACATCGTGACGGCGGTGCTGGCGGTGGTCAGCAGACCCTCTGTCAACACAACATCCTGGGCTTCCTCATCCCAGGCTGCACCCAATGTGCCGAGACGGATGGTCTCAATGGTGCCGCTGATCGTGTGGTTCGAGAAGGTATAGGTGAAATCCTGCCCCTCCAGCGCCACAAGGCGCGTATCCGCCTCGGCACCAGTCTCGGGCGTGGCGAGGTGGACGATTTGCGTGGTCTCGTCGCTGTCAGACGCATTGTTGAACAGCGGCATGCCATGCGGCACGAAACCCGTAAAGTGTTGCGTCAGATAGTCATTGAAATCAACGCCTTGGCCTTGATGGGCGGTGAGTGTGACGGTCAGGGTCATGATCTGTCCTTTCGGGGTGTCAGAAACGCAGGATGAGCGAGGCTTGCGCGTTGAAACCGGGGGCAGGCCGGGTTTCGAGATGCGGCGTATAGGCCTCGTCGAGGATGTTGTTCAGCGCGAGACCAAGGCTGGCCTCTTCGGTCAGGGATTTGGTGAGGAAGAGGTCAAGCGTCTTCCAGCTGCCTGTCGCATAATCGCTGCTGGTCTTGGCCGCGGAATGGGTGAAGCGCAGGCCAACCTCATGCGTTTCGCTGCGATGCCCGGCTGTGAAGGTCAGGCGGTCAGGCATGAGCCGCGACAATTCTTGCCCTGTTTCCAAGGAGATACCGCTCATGTGCTGCCCGGATAGCGTCAGGAACAGCGGGCCGGTTTCATATTCGGCTTCCAGTTCCACGCCTTCGATGCGGACACGGGCGATATTGTCGTATTGGTAATATCCGTTAAAAACACCACCCTGCCAGACCATGCCGATATAGTCTGAGACATGGTTACGAAACAGGGTAGCACGCAGATTCAGGCTATCGCCATTTCGGATAACATCTTGATTTTCATATCGAACTCCAAGCTCCAGATGGGTCGAACGCTCAGGGCTCAGGTCAAAGTTGGGGCGCACCGGAAAATCGGCAGGCTCCGGGTGAGTGCCATCCACCAGCGTCTCGTTCAGGCTGGGGGGACGCCAGGCCAGGGCGGCGGCGGCATTCAAGGTGAGGGAATGAGAGAGCGGCCATTCCAGCGCGAGGCGAGGCGAAAGCGCGGCACCTTCGGCACCGCCTGCGCTGCTGGTCAGGCGGTAGTGATCAGCAGACAGGCCAAGGGTCAAGGCCCCTGCCCCCATATCTAGCCTGTCTTCAACACTGAATGACAACAGGTTGCGGCGACCAGAGGGGGTAAGGCTGGCGGCGCCAGGGTCCAGAGTGGTGACGCGATCCGAAAACCCTTCAAGGCGCAGCGACAGGGCATGCCCCCCGATTTCGCGGTTCGCAGTGACAAGGATACCATCTGTTGTGGTATCATAACTGCGCCGATGCCCGCCCGCCAGCGCAGACTGACCCAGTAAGGTCTTGTTTCGATAAAGTTTTCCATCAAAACTCCAGCCTGAGAGATCATCAGACTGCCAGCCAAGCGCCAGATTTCGGGTGTCCAGGTCGTTCCAGCGCGGCGTGGAACTGTCACGGCCTGTCACATAAGCGCGGGACTGGCTACCCAAGCTGAAAGTCAGACGACTGCTATCAAGGTTAACGCCCAAGGCGACCAAATGGCTGTGTTGCGACTGATGCGCCCGAACTTCGGTGCCGTCAGCAGCGGTGTAATCGGATTTTTCTGCGCGGCTGGCGGCCAGGGTCAGATCAAGCCTTTCGCCAAAGCGGAAGGCCATGGCGGAATGCAGCGTGGGCGATGCGGTCAGATCGCCATAGCGCAAACGCACCTCCCCGCCCGAAGTCTCACCCTCGTCCAGCAGGTCATCGACGCTGACGCTGCGCAGCGCCACAGCCCCCGCAATCGCCCCGGCAGCGGCCCCAGGGCCGCGGGTCACCGTCACCTCGCGCAGCATCTCGGGGTCGATCGTGAAACTGCCATTGGCCCCGTGACCGGAACGCGCAAAATTCTGCCGCATACCATCCAACGTGACCGCGACGCGGCCGAAATCTTGCAAGCCTCTGATATTGATGGACGTTTCAGCATTGTCGCCAAAGTCGCCCTGCGTGGTCACCCCCGCCATGCCGCGCAAAAGCCCCGGCAGTCCATCCCCTTGATGACGGCTTGCCATCTCATCAGCCGCCAGCTTGCTCTGCCCTGATCCCTCGGGCAGATCGCCCAACAAGATCACCGGGTCCAGCTCCACCTCGGCCAGATCCTGTGCCTGCAACGCCACTGGCGCAAAGGCCAGCATCAGGCCAGAGCCAGCCAGAACCGCACAAGATGAACGCAGCATCGGAACCCTCCGGTGACCAGATCGACGAGGCCGAAAGCCGGAAGGCAGGGGGAACGCACGAGACCCAAGCCTGAAAGCCAACTTTCAGGCATGCTGACTGGCAGGATGCGGGCTGCATGCGCAGAGCCGGATACAATGACTGACTATTTGAGTCAATCATTAACCTTTGCCGGCCAAACCGCATTAACTTTTGTCACAATTGCCGGGTTTGGCGATTCATCTTTGTCACATTTCCCCGTCAAACCGGCTCTGCCAGAGACAAATGCAGCAAGCGCCCGCGCGCGGCGGAAAACGGTAATGGCCTATACCGTTTCCCCGCGAAAAACGGCGTAAAGGTAATGCCGTATACAGTTTGAACAGCGACGCGCGCGAAAGGGGCTGGCATGAGGTTGCGGGTGGTGGTGATGGGGGTCTCGGGCTGCGGCAAGAGCCATATCGGCGCGGCATTGGCAGCGCGGCTGGGCATCGCCTGGCGCGATGGCGACGACCTGCACCCGGCGGCAAATCGGGCGAAGATGCGCAGCGGGCAGGCGCTGGAGGATCGG
>CALKAA010000173.1 GCA_937983495.1 uncultured Gemmobacter sp.
CGGGGGCGCTGCCCCCGGACCCCCGGGATATTTTTGAACAGATGAAATCAGGCGGTTTCGAGCGCGGTGGCGGTGGCGTCGAGGCGTTTGAGGGCCTCGGCGATATCGGCATCCGCGATGTTGAGGGCGGGCAGCAGGCGCAGCACATTGTCGGAGGCGGCGACGGTGAGGATGTGTTGGGCGTAGCCTGCCTTCACCACATCGGTATTCGCCGCGACACATTCGAGGCCGAGCATCAGGCCCTGACCGCGCACCGCCTTGAAGATGGTGGGATGGGCGGCGACGAGGCCTTCGAGGCCTTGACGGAACAGGCCGGCCTTGCGGTTGACCTCGGCCAGGAAGGCGTCGTCGGAGACGATGCGGGTGACGGTGGCGCCGATGGCGCAGGCAAGCGGGTTGCCGCCATAGGTGGAGCCATGGGTGCCGGCGACCATGCCGGAAGCGGCGGTTTCGGTGGCCAGCACCGCGCCCAGCGGGAAGCCGCCGCCGATGCCCTTGGCGACCATCATGATGTCGGGGGTGACGCCCGCCCATTCATGGGCAAAGAGTTTGCCGCTGCGCCCCATGCCGCATTGCACCTCGTCGAAGATCAGAAGCGCGCCGGTGGCATCGCAGAGATCGCGCAGGCCCTTGAGGCAGGCATCGGGCAGGGTGCGGATGCCGCCCTCGCCCTGAATGGGTTCGATGATCACGGCGGCGGTTTGCGGGGTGATGGCAGCGCGCAGGGCCTCGTGATCGCCGAAGGGCAGGTGGGTGAAGCCGGGCATCAGGGGGCCGAAGCCCTTGACCATCTTTTCCGATCCGGCGGCGGCGATGGCACCGGTGGAGCGGCCATGGAAGGCACCCTCGAAGGCGATGATCTCGGTGCGGGGCTCGCCTTTGTCATACCAGTATTTGCGGGCCATCTTGATGGCGAGTTCCGCGGCTTCGGTGCCGGAATTGGTGAAAAACACCGTATCGGCGAAGGTGCGGTCGACCAGCAGGTCAGCCAGCACCTCTTGCTCCGGGATGCGGTAGACGTTGGAGACATGCCAGAGCTTCTGCGCCTGTTCGGTGAGGGTGGCGACCAGCGCCGGATGGGCATGGCCAAGCGCGTTCACCGCGATGCCAGCGCCCAGATCGAGATATCGGCTGCCATCCTCGGCTGTCAGCCAGCTGCCCTCGCCCTTGGTGAAGGCCAGAGGCGCGCGGTTATAGGTCGGCAGAACGGTCGAAATCATCGGAATGTCCCTGAAAGGCGGAAGCCCCAGACGTGCCAAAGCACCGGGGGGCTGTCAACGTGGAGAAGCGGGAAAGGTGCCGGGATGCGGCAAAAGGATCGCGGAACGCGGCGCGGTCAGCGTCGGCGTCGGGGCAGCTGGAAGGGGGTGCCTTGTGCGATCATGGGGCGTGTGTAGCGCGGATGGGGGAGTGGGGCAAGGGGGGGAGCAACTCAGGCCCGTGACGCAACTCTGGGGTAGATCGCGGTGCATGTCCATCAGTACACGCTATGGTGGTTCTGGCATGCGCAAACTGTCGCTGATACTGTGCTGCTCAGTCGTGTAGGGACGGGGGCACTGAGAATGCGAGCTTGGGTTTTAGGGGCGCTGTTTGCGATTTGGTCCGGGGCGGCATCGGCAGAGGACTGCCCACAGGATAGAACACCCCTGGAGATGGCAGGTCATGTTCTCTGCCTGCCCACGGATGCCATGCCAAATGTGAGCCGTGATGAAAATGGAGAAGTGACAAGTATTAGCTGGGACAAGCTTGACCAAAGACCATATGCAGAACCTGTGCCATATGGAAGTCTCTTTCTGTTCATTGATAGCATAGAATATACAGCCCCCTCTTTCTCAAAGATGGATAAATCAAATTTACCTGGAATGATGCAGCTTACAGCTCCTAGAGGTCTATTTCTTTATCCGGTAGATTCGAGGCTTTGGGGCAATGTGTATGATATTTATTGTCGCAACGCGTTGGCTCCAGCTCGCAACGAACGCGGAGACCTTGATTGCGACATTACATCAAAACTTACGGACACATTGCGTGTGGAGGTCGTTTTTGTCACGGGATTTTGGCCAAGACGGTCGCCGGAAGGGTCGCTGGTTGAAACACAAGCGTGGCCAGATTTAGACGAAAATTGGCAGGAAAGTTGGCCTACGTACATCGAAAATCTCGAGTCCGGGATCAACAACTTGATTTCTTTGCAATGAGAATGTGGGGTTTCAATGATGGGTGTCGTGAAATTCGTGTCATTCGCTCTGGTGGTCGTTTCCGCAGTTTTTCTGTGTGGGGCGGTGACTGAAAGCCCCATCCTCATGGCACTGGCCGCCGGTGCGGGCACATGGCTGCATCAGATTTTATGGCAGAGATCGGGGTGAAGGTGAGGGCTGGCCGAGGCCATTGCCGAGGTCACGCGGCACCGTTTCCGCGTTTGGGCCGGTGGCCC
>CALKAA010000174.1 GCA_937983495.1 uncultured Gemmobacter sp.
CACGGTGATAGCGACTGATCCCGCCCTCGCCTGTGTCATGTGCAAAGCGACCACGCTTGGCACCGCCATTCAGCGCCAGAATGGCATTGGCCGAAAGCGCCCCAAAGCTCATGGCCGAAATATTGTAGATCGAGGCGTCATAGGGTTGGCGGCAATCTGGCCCGCCAATGGTCACGCGGAAATCGTAGCTTTCGATCTTGCGGGGTCGGATGGAATGGGTCAGCCACTGATACCCGCCGTCATAAACCCGCTTTTTCGTGCCGAAAGGCCGCTTGTCCTCCACATTCTTGGCGCGCTGATAAACAATCTCGCGCTGCTCACGCGAAAAAGGCACCTCATCTTCGTCACCTTCGATCAGGTATTGGCGAATTTCGGGCCGGATTTCCTCAAAGAAATAGCGAAAATGCCCGATAATCGGATAGTTGCGCAGGATTGCATGCCTGGTCTGCGTGGCGTCACGCACCCCAAGCACCACGAGGGCCGCAAAGAACAGCGCGGGCCACCAGGCCGCAGATGTCCAGATCAACGCGAAAAGGCTGATCCCCAGCCCAAGAATGGCACCGATCAGGGCAGACAAACGAAGATACTGCGACATTCAGGCCGATTCCCCCGCAGTTTGGCTCATGAGAGAAGTCTGATCATCAATCATGGCGAAATGGTTAACATCAGTCTGCCCAATTTATGGGCACTCCGCGTCGCCAAGGTCAAGTACGCGACAGTGCGCACTTGCGATGCAACACTTGGTCAAAATCTGGCTGGGCCGAAGCTGCCTCGATACGCGCGCTGGCGGCTCAATTCATGAAACGCCGCAGGCGACGGACGAGACGATACAGCCATGGTGCCTGTCGCAGCATATCGCCCATCAGGGCACGGGTATCGCGCCCGGCACCCAAAGTCCGGTCGCTGATCATCAGATCGTTAATGCGGTCACGCACCTGTGGTGTCACCAACTCTGCCGGGTTGAATGGTTGATCCGGCAGCTCGGCATGGCTTTCAACCTCATGCAACTGCGTGACGTGCAGAACCCTGGGGGCCATCATCCGGTTTGTTGAAACCCTGATGAAAGGGGGAAACATCTGATTGTATTCCATCGGCAGGATGAACACACGCAGATCACTTTCCCACAGCAAACGGCGCAGCAAGGGCTGGTCATATTGCAGATTGCGATCTTCAAATTCTTCGCGCCAGAGCCGCAGAAAATTCAGAACCTCCGGAGTGCGCCGCACGCCCAATACCCCGCTGTTGATCTGGCGGAAAGCGTGAGGAATCTCATAGTCCAGTACCTGCATGGAAACAGGAGCCGAGCCAAACTGCTCATGTGCGCCAACGATGTCGAAGCGCTCCAGCACCGCAAAGACATCCGACAGATCATTGAGCACGACAGCATCGCAATCGAGCCAGATGGCACGGTGAAAACGT
>CALKAA010000175.1 GCA_937983495.1 uncultured Gemmobacter sp.
GGCGGGCTTTTGGGCTGCGATCCTCAAGGGCATCCGCGCCTATGGCGAGCTGACCAAGAACCGCAAGGCTGACCAGATCACCCGCGATGATCTGGTGGCAGGGGGCTGCGCGCTGGTCAGCTGCTTCATCCGCGAGCCGCAATTCGTGGGCCAGACCAAGGACCGGCTTTCGACCGAGGAGGCCGCGAAATGGGTGGAAGGCGCGGTGCGCGACCATTTCGACACCTGGCTGGCCAATGATACCAAATCGGCGGGGGCGATCCTCGATTTCCTCGTGCTGCGCGCCGAGGAGCGCCTGCGGCGGCGGCAGGAGAAGGAAACCGCTAGGAAATCAGCCACTAAGCGGCTGCGCCTGCCCGGCAAGCTGACCGATTGCACGGCGAAGAACCGCGAGGGGACCGAGCTGTTCATCGTCGAGGGCGACTCGGCCGGCGGATCGGCCAAGGGCGCGCGCATCCGCGAGACGCAGGCGCTGCTTCCCCTCAAGGGCAAGATTTTGAACGTGTTGGGGGCGGCGTCGAACAAGCTGGGCGACAATGCCGAGATCCGCGACATTTGTGAGGCGCTTGGCGTGGGTATGGGGACCAAGTTCAAGCTGGATGATCTGCGCTATGACAAGATCATCATCATGACCGATGCCGATGTGGATGGCGCGCATATCGCGAGCCTCTTGATGACCTTCTTCTTCACCCAGATGCGGCCCCTGATCGACAAGGGGCACCTATATCTTGCGTGCCCGCCGCTCTATCGGCTGACCCAAGGGGCCAAGCGCATCTATGTGGCCAATGACGCCGAAAAGGAGATGTGGCTGCAAAAAGGGCTGGGCGGCAAGGGCAAGATCGACGTGCAGCGCTTCAAGGGCTTGGGCGAGATGGACGCCAAAGACCTGAAAGACACCACGATGGACCCGAAGTCGCGCACGCTGATCCGGGTGAGCATCGACGAGGATGAACCGGGCGAAACCGGCGATCTGGTGGAACGTCTGATGGGCAAGAAGCCCGAGCTGCGCTTCCAGTATATTCAGGAAAACGCGCGCTTCGTGGAAGAGCTGGACGTGTGAGGCGGGAAGGGGTTTCCCTTCCCGACCAAAGGTTTAGCGCAGTTTCAGCCGATAGCGCACATGGCCGTCATAGGGCGCGTAGCTGTCATAGAGCGCGCGGGCGCGGGTGTTGCCTTCGTCTGTGTGCCAGTAAAGGCGGTGATAGCCGCGCGCGGTGGCGATGGTTTTCAGATCGTCAAGGAGTGCCCGACCCACGCCCTTGCCACGGGCCGCCGCAGAGACAAACAGGTCTTCCAGATAGCAATCTTCGCCCATCACCCAAGTGGAGCAATGATGGTGATGCAGAGCAAAGCCCTGCATCACATTGTTTTCAAAGGCGAAACGGCCTGAGAGCGGGCTTTGTGCCTCCATCAGCCGGGCCCAGGTGCGGGCGGTGATCTCGGGCGCGAGATCGACCTCGTAAAAGGCCAGATATTGCGCCCAAAGATCGCGCCATTGCCCCTCATCCTGCGGGGCGGCGTCGCGGATTGTCAGGGTCATGCGAGGCTGCCCAAAAGGCGCGCCCAACTGCGGATGCCCTTGTGAAAACACTCTAAGTCATACTTTTCATTGGGAGAATGGATTTGGTCATCATCGCGGCCAAAGCCCAGAAGCATGGCATCCATGCCCAGATAGGTCTTGAAATACCCGGCAATCGGGATGGAACCGCCGCAGCCCACATAGGCGGCGGGGCGGCCCCATTCGGCGGCCAGCGCGGCGCGGGCGGCCTCAAATGCGGGGTGGGTGATTTGCATGGTGCCAGCGGGCGATGCGCCGTGTTCGGAGAAGCTGACGCTGCAATCGGCGGGCACCTGCGCGCGCACCCAAGCGCGGAAGGATTTGCGAATCTTTTCAGGGTCTTGCGCGCCGACAAGGCGGAAGCTGATCTTGGCGCGGGCCTCGCCGGGCAGGACGGTCTTGAAGCCGTCACCCGCGTAACCCCCTGAAATTCCATTCACTTCGGCGGTGGGGCGTGACCAGATCATTTCCAGCGGCGTGCGGTCGGCCTCACCTGCGGGCAGCGAGAGGCCGACATCACCCAGAAATTTGGCATGATCGAAGGCCAGA
>CALKAA010000176.1 GCA_937983495.1 uncultured Gemmobacter sp.
GATCCGGCGCAGCGCCGCGCCGTCGAAGATCTCGTTCGGGTGGAAGTTGGTGGAAAAGATCACCAGCGTGTCAAAAGGCATGGTGAACTTTTCGCCGGATTGCAGTTGCAGGATGTCGCGGCTTTCTTCCAGCGGCACGATCCAGCGGTTCACCAGCTTTTGCGGCGGGTCGGACTGGCGGCCCAAGTCGTCGACGATGAAGATACCGCCGTTGGATTTCATTTGCAGCGGTGCGGTATAGGTGCGGGCAGTGGTGTTGTATTTCAGGTCCAGCATGTCCAGCGTCAATTCGCCGCCGGTAATGACCGAGGGGCGGGCGCACCAGACATAGCGCTGGTCAAAACGGTTGGAGCTGCGGCGCAGGCTGTTCGCGTCATCGGCAATCTCGACGGCCGCCGAATGCACGATCGGGTCATAGACGGTGATCACCTGCCCCGAATATTCCACCGCGCGGGGAATATAGATGCGGTCGCCCAGCGAATCGCGGATGCCGTTGGAGATCGAGGATTTGCCGTTGCCGGGCGGGCCATACATCAGGATGGAGCGGCCCGAGCCGACGGCGGGGCCGAGATTGCCGATCAGGTCTTCGGGCAGGATCAGATGGCCCATACCGCTCATGAGTTGGTCGCGGGTGAGCTTCATGTTGCGGACCGACTGGCGCTTGACCTGGGCGGAATATTCCTCCAGCGGCACCGGCATGGCCCCGTAATATTCCGATTGCGCCAGCGCATCCAGCGCGCGCGCCTTGCCCGCATCGGTCAGCTGATAGCCCATTTCGCCGCCCGAGGTGGCGTGCAGCGTGCCGGTGGCCTCCAGCAGGCGCTGGCCGCGGGCGATGTCGATGAGGTCCTGCACCGCTGTCACCGGCAGGCAGACCACGCGGGCGATCTGGCTGACCTGATCCAGGTTCATGCGGAACATGGTTTTCAGCAGGATGTCGCGCATCATGACCATCGACAGCCCGGTTTCCTGCAAATTGCGGGGGGCGGGGGGCGCGATCACAGCGGGGGTGATCGAGGCGGGGTCAACTTGCACATTCATCGGCGCGGTCCTTGGCAAGGGAACCGGGCTGCGCCGCGAAGCGCTGCCCGGTGGTCAGATGCCAGAAAACCCGATCAATTGGCCAGAATTGGGGCAGAAACGTAGAAAATCAGCGTCCCTGCCAAGGCAAGGCCAAAGGGAAAGTCGCGCCGGGTCCAGCTTTCCCATGTCGGAGTGGCCGCGCGCACCGCCGGGATGGCACGGGCGATGCGATGGGTGACCAGCGCGCCGATCATGGCTCCGCAGACCAGTATCGCCAGCATGCCCAGATCGGCGGTGACAAAGACCCCGGCCATGGCGGCGGCGAATTTCGCGTCGCCAGCCCCGAACAGGCCGATTGCATTGCCCGCGATGCCGATCACCAGTGCGATGGCCATGATGGCCCAACCCCAACCCCAGGTGGCCAGCGGGAAGGCCATGAAGCCCAGGGTAGCCCAGGCTACGATCATCAGGATCGAGGCCATGTTCGGAATTTTCATGCGTTGCATGTCAGAGAGCGCCACCCAGAACGCCAGCGGAATGCAGGCCGGGGCCAGCCAGTAAGCTTGAACAGCAGTCAGCATCGGGTCAGCCTCTCAGTGCCTCAAGGCTGCGCGCGGCGGCCTCAAAATGTTGCGGATGGGTGTCGACCGCTTCTTCCAGCAAGCTGCGGCCCACGGCCACATCGCCCCGCTTCACCGCCGCCAGACCCAGCGTATAGAGCAGTTCGGCACGTTCGGCCTGGGTCATTTCGACCACTGGCAGATCGTATTTGCGCTGCGCGCCGCGGGCCAGAACCAGATTGTTCTTGGCGGTGAACATCTTCGGATCGTTTTTCAGCGCCTCGACAAACAGCTTTTCCGCCCCGGCATATTCGCCGCGATTGAGCTTGGAATAGCCCCAGTTGTTCAGTACGCCCGCCGGTTTCGTGGTCAGGCCCGAGGCGATTTCATAGAAACTGTCGGCCTTTTTCCACTGTTTCTTGCTGTCGGCCACCATGGCCTCCAGCCGGTAACGGTCATAGGTTTCGTGGGTGGGCGGCACCTTCATCAGCTCGGCCTCGGCCTCGGGCCATTTGTTCGAGCGGATCAGTGCCTCGGCATAGCCCACGCGATCCTCGTTGGTGCCCTGGCCTGAATTCACCAGACCGACCCAGACCTTCGTGGCGTCTTCCGATTTTCCGGCCCGCATCAAGGATTTGGCCAGACCGCGCTGCAAATCCGGGCGGCCCGGATTTTGTTGCAGCGTGCGGGAGAAATAGCTGACCGCCTCGTTCGGGTCGCCCACGGTCAGCATGATGTCGCTGAGATTGCTTTCATCAATGACGTTCACGTCCTTGATGGCGCGCTGCACCTCGGCATCGGAGGGGCCGCGGTTGCAGGCCGAAAGCGCGGCGGTGCCCAGAAGGCATACCGCGACGATATGGGAATGGCGCATGTCGCGTCCTTTTCACTGCTCGCTCGGGTGAGCCCGCCGGGCCTTGGGCCTAGAGCGCGGACAGAAGGACGTATTCGCCATGTCCGCGCCGCACCAGCTTCAGGTTGGGGGCTTCTTGTTTTTGATCTTCCTCGGGTTCAGAATAGACCGGATTTTCCATTCTGGCTATGGCGAGGCGCAGATTTTCGCGGATCGAGTCCGACGCGCCACTGTCCAGCGCGAAGGCCTGCTGGAACACATTGCGCGCCTCGGGGATTTTGCCCTGTTCCATCAGCACGCAGCCCAGATTGTTCAGCGCGGGCACAAAGCCGGGGTCACGCTCCAATGCGCGGCGCAGCACCTGTTCGGCCTGGCCCAACCGCCCAAGCGCCAGATTGGCCGAGCCGATGGCCGACAGCACATCGGCATTGATGCCATCCTCTGCCGCGGCGCGGTAATAGGCTTTCAGCGCCAGTTCCGGTTCGTTCGCCTCCATCAGGCGATGACCGACCAGCAGGCCATCCACGCCCCCCTTGCCACCGGCATCGGCCGGCGGGGCGGAATTGGCGGCAGGACGCAAACCGCCGCCCGGCAAGGTGCAGGCGGCGGCGAAGAACAGGCAAAGCACTGGCAACAGGCGCAGGGTCAAATCGGCTCCGGGGTCACTTCATCCCGCTGCTCAACCCGATGGCGATACTGTAGACCGAGGGGCCCACCAGCATCACCATCAAAGGCGGCAGGGTGAAGACCATTGTGCCAAGGGAAAGCTTGGTGGGCAAGGTGTTCGCCTTCTCCTCGGCGCGCATCACGCGTTTGTCGCGCATCTCTGCCACATAGACCCGCAGCGCATCGGAAATCGAGGTGCCGAAGGTGGCCGACTGGATCAGCGTGGTGATGAAGGAGGACACATCCGGCACGCCGATACGTTCCGACATGTCTTTCAACACCACGACGCGTTCCTTGCCGGCCTTCACCTCTTGGGCGACGATCTCGAATTCCTCGGCCAGCGCCTTGTAGCCGACCTTCATTTCCTTGGCGACGCGGTTGATGCACTGATCCAGCGATTGCCCCGCCTCGACGCAGACCAGCATCAGGTCCAGCGCATCGGCAAAGCCCGAGACGATCTGTGCCTGCCGGGTCTGCAACCGGCGCTGCACCCAGTATTGCGGCGCGTAATAGCCGATGGCACCGGGCAGGATGGTGTAAAGGATCATGTCCTTCATCGGCAGGTCGCCCTGCTGCGCCTGCAAGGCCAGCGTGTAAAGCAGGCCCATGGTCAGCAGGCCCAGACCCAGCACGAATTTGGAGAAATAGTAGATCCGCACCGAGTTCTTGGCGCGGTATCCCGCCCGCATCAGCATCAGCCGCGCCGCCGACATGGCCTGCATGTCCTGCGGTTCCAGATATTGCGCGTATTTGTCCAGCTTGGCAGCCGCGCCGCTTTTGCTGCGGAGCGCCGCCACCGCATCGCCATTGGCATTGCGGGCCTGGATTTTCAGCTTGGCCAGGGGGTCTTGCTTTTTCTCCAGCATCGAGGGCAGCACAAAGGCCAGAAGCCCGGCTGCGATGCACATGATGATGATGGCCGGACCCAAGGGGCCGAGGGCCTCGGTCAGCGGGGACATGATGGCTTCCATGGTCGTTCTCCCTCAGACCTTGATGTTGACCATGATCTTCATGAAGATCACGTTGATGCCGAGCAGGGCGCCCACGCCGATGGCCGCCGGGGTGAACAGCGCGCTTTCCTTCACCTGATCGAAGTAATCCGGCTTGATCATCAGGATCATGCCGAGCGCCAGCAGCGGGAAGGCCGACAGGAACATGCCCGACCATTTCGCTTCGGCGGTGATCGCACGCACGCGGCGGAACAGCTTGAAGCGCGAGCGGATCACGTCGGACAGGCCTTGCAGGATTTCGGCCAGGTTGCCGCCCGATTGCTGCTGGATGTTCACGGCAATGGCGAGGAAGCGCAGATCCTGATTATCCACCCGTTCGGCAAATTCGGTCAGGCTGTCGGTGATGTCGCGGCCATAGGCGGCCTCATCCGAAATCAGGCCGAATTCGGTGCCGATCGGATCGGGAATTTCCTTGGCGACGATGCCAAGCGCGGCCGAGAACGGGTGCCCCACGCGCAGGCTGCGGACGATCAGGTCCACCGCGTCGGGCAGTTGTTCCTCCAGCAGGGCCATGCGGGTCTTGGCCTTCTTGTTGACCCAGAAATAGACGCCGCCGACCCCGGCCACCACCGCCATGACCGAACGCACCGGCACCGAAGTGGCGGTGCCCACGGTCAGGCCCACGAAGGCCAGCACGGTCAGCGCCGCCATGATGCCCAGCAGCACCACGGGCGGGAAGGCGATATTGGCCTGCTGCGCCTTCTTGGCCAGAATGGCGTAAAGCGGGATCGACTTTGCGTTCAGATGCTGGCCGGCCTCCTTGCGGAGTTGCTCCAGCACCTGTTCCTTGCTGCCATGCTTTTCCAGCAGGGCCAGACGGCGCGACATGCGCTGATCCAGGCTGATGGACTTGCCAAAGGCCACCCGGTAGACGCCCTCGATGAGGACGATGACCCCGATGAAGACGATGGCATAGACGATAAGAACCATTTCCATGGTGTGACCTCAGTGGATGGGTTCGTAGATCGACGGCGGCAGGTTGAAGCCCCACTGCTTGAACCGTTCGGAATAATGCGAGCGCACGCCGGTGGCGTTGAAGCGCCCGATGATCTTGCCATCGGGGGCCAGCCCAAGGCGTTCATAGCGGAACACTTCCTGCATCGAGATCACCTCACCCTCCATGCCGGTGATCTCGGTGATCGAGGTCATGCGGCGCGAACCATCTTGCAGGCGTGAGGCCTGCACGATCAGGTTGACGGCGGAGGCGATCTGGCTGCGCACGGCTTTCAGCGGCATTTCGATGCCCGCCATGGCGACCATGTTTTCCAGACGGCTGACGCCGTCGCGCGGGTTGTTGGCGTGGATCGTGGTCATCGAGCCATCGTGGCCGGTGTTCATGGCCTGCAACATGTCGATCACTTCCTCGCCGCGGGTTTCCCCCACGATGATGCGGTCGGGGCGCATCCGCAGCGCGTTGCGCAAGCAATCGCGTTGGGTGACGGCGCCCTTGCCCTCGACGTTTGGCGGGCGGCTTTCCATCCGGCCCACATGGATCTGTTGCAGCTGAAGTTCCGCAGTATCCTCGATGGTCAGCACCCGTTCGGTGTTGTCGATGAAGGAGGACAGCGCGTTCAGCGTGGTGGTTTTCCCCGAACCTGTGCCGCCCGAGACGATGATGTTGAGGCGGGTGGACACGGCGGCTTCCAGATACAGCGCCATTTCCTCCGTGAAAGCCCCGAAATTCACCAGATCGCGGATGGCGAGCTTGTCTTTCTTGAATTTCCGAATCGAGACCAGCGAGCCATCCACCGCAACGGGGGGCACCATGCAGTTGAAGCGCGAGCCGTCTGCGAGGCGCGCGTCGCAATAGGGGTTCGATTCGTCGACCCGGCGGCCCACGGCGGACACGATCTTGTCGATGATGCGCAACAGGTGGCGTTCATCCTTGAAGGTCACGTCCGAGAGTTGCAGCTTGCCGCCGCGTTCCACAAAGATGCGATGCGGGCCGTTCACCAGAATATCGCTGATGGTTTCATCCTTCAGCAAGGGTTCCAGCGGGCCAAGGCCCATCACCTCGTCGTAAAGCTCCTGATGCAGCGTCGCGCGGTCCACCGCCGACAGTGCCACCGCCATCTCGTCCAGCGCCTCGGCGCTGATGGCGGCAATCTCGGCCTTCAACTGCGTCTCGGAGGCCTTTTCCAGCGCGGCCAGGTTCAGGTTCTCCAGCAGGCGCTTGTGCAGCTCGACCTTGAGTTCCTGCAAGCGCTCCTTGCGCTTGCGGTCCTTGTCGGCGGCGGCGGCCTCGGCCGGGGTTTTCGGCACCGGCGCTTTGGGCGCGACGGGCGTGCTGGGTGCCTTCACCACGGTTTGCGCCGGTGCCTTGGGGGCGGCCTGCGCGGCCCCCACGGGAACCAGACTGGGTTTGGCCGGACCGGCCTCGGGCTTCTTGAAACGCGAAAACATCGTCACTCCCCCATCGGCACGGATCAGGCCTGTGCCGTCTCGGCAGATTTGCTCAGATCAAACAAGGATTTGGCCAGCTTCGCCAATTCCTTGCGCAGCGGATTCTTCGCGGCGGTCTCGGACAGCGGCAGGCCGTGGTCGTTGGATTGCGTGACCTGCGCGCCGCCATCGGGCAGTTGCATGTCCAGCGAGATATCCAGGCTTTCCGCCAGCCGTTTCACCCGGCTTTTCGCCGTCAGATCGGTGAATTTCGGCGCGCGGTTCAGCACGAAGCGCAGTTTCTCATGCGGCAGGCCCTCGGCTTTCAGCGCCCGCACCAGCCGCAGCACATTCTGCGCCGAACGCAGGTCCAGTTCCATCAGCGAGAAATAGACCTGCGCGCGGTTCAGCACGGTTTCGGTCCAGGCCACGATGGTCTTGGGCATGTCAATGATGACGAAATCGAAATTCGCCTGTGCCATATCCAGCAGGCGCGAAATCTCGTTCGGGCCGATGATGTCGAGCGGCAACATATCGGCGGGCGCGGTGAACACATGCAGCCGGTCGTTGAAGCTGGTCATGGCTTGCAGGAACAGGTCGCTGTCGCAGTTTTCAAGGTCTTGCAGCACCTCGAACACCGCCTCGCGGCGCGGCAGGTCCAGATAGGTGGCCACGGCGCCGAATTGCAGATCGAGGTCGATCAGGCAGACGCGCGGCGGTTTGGCCTTGTCGGCATTGGCCAGTTCCCAGGCCAGGTTGGTGGCAAAGGTCGAAGCGCCCGAGCCCCCCGACAGGCCATGCACCGGCAGAATCACCCCATCGCGGTCGCCCTTGGCCTTGAAGCGGGGGGCGTGATGCGGCTCGTCGCTTTCAGCGGAGGGGGCAGGGGCCTCGGTGGCGGTGGGGGC
>CALKAA010000177.1 GCA_937983495.1 uncultured Gemmobacter sp.
TCATGACCCGACGTCGCCACCAAATGGATGTCTGCATCCGGAAGCGACGAGGCGAGCCTTCGTGCGAGCATCAGAAAGATCGCGATTCCAGGACCCCTTTCGGAGGCGCAGATTCCCCAGCCGGATTTGGGCGTGCTGACGACGATCCGCGGGCCGGGGCCTTTGCGGCGGGCGATCAAATTGTCGGCCAGCCTATTGGGGCGGGCTGGCGCAATTGAAAGGCGGGCAGTTTGACCTTGCGTAGCTGCCCGAAGGGCTGCCGCATCTGCCGGAGATATCGTCAGCATGGGGACTAGATCGAATTCGAAGGGTGCGTTCAATCGGATCGCAAGCCGAGAGGGGCCATTGGTGATGGCGACAATGCCCGCCAATTGCGCTTCGCGCGTGGCCTTCAGCACACGCTGCCACTCCGGTGACATCAGGCTGGAATGCCGGCCGAAGCGAGAGTGATAGACTACCAGCTTGCCGCCCAGTTCCGGTGGAGGCAGATCGGCATGCCAGTGGACGAGTTCTGCCTGTGTGTCCGTGGCCAATCCCGGCATCTGGACTGGTCCAGAGAGCGACGTGCCATCAGACAATGTCACAGAGCCGGCTTCGCCGTCACAGGTCGGCACTTCGAAAGTTTGCCGGCGCGTCTCGTATCCGGCGCCAAGTAGTTCGCGGTCCAACCAATCCGTGGTCGCATGGTCGCCGACGCTACCAGAGAAATGCGCACCAAAGTCCGCATATGTTGCGATGGCGTGCTCCATGGCGCCATCATTGCTTTCCTCGAATTCCATGGGGCTAGTTTCAGTGACCGGCAAACTTGCGCAGGCGCCTAGCGCCGCAGCGGCAGGTAACAGCAAGGCGCGTCGTCGACTGATCAAGCTGAAGGTCTCCCTATTCAGACCGGCCAAGGACTGGAGGCGCTAACGCGACTGGTCGTTATACCTAGAAAGGATAAGGTCCAGTATCGGTTTCCGGAAACCAGCGACAATTCGCGTTTCAGGTGCAAAAAGCGCGAGCTCATCGCGGTCAGGATCGTAGCGGCCCCAGCTGGGGGCCAATGCACAATCAGGCCGGCGCGTTTTCGCGAACGATGCCCAGCATGCAGACAAATGATCAGCAAACATCCGATCTGCAGGTGTGAGTTCACCGACGACGCTCTCGTAATATTCAGTCGTATCGAATACATAAGTGATCTCTGATCCATGTGCCGCGCCAACTGACTTTGCGCGTCGGCGTTCGGCGACATAGTCGAAGTGATAAAGGAAGCTAGGCGCGCCGTCGCTGGTCTCAGTTGCGAGCCATCGGGCCGGAGCAACAAACCAGATGTCTCCCAACGCCTGACGCGCAAACCCGGGATCGGTTGCCTGAAGACCGTAAACAGTCTGTGCTTCGGTCAACTGATCACCGAAATACGCGCTCGCAATTTCAGGGCTCAGGCCCATCGCCAAAAGGACACTTGCTTCATTGCTGTTTGCCCCGATCATCAAAGGCACATCGAGTTCTTCGCCGTCTGCAAAAACCTGAGAAGGGGGAGCGCGCAAAAGGCGCCCATCGATGAACGGATTGACTGTGCCGCCGCTGCGCGCGCCAGCGACTTTTACCCAGTCATCAGGGCTTATTGCTCGTAAGTCGCGAGCGGTGGCGTCCGCGTCAAGACCCAGGGCGTTTGCGGCCGCGAGACCAAGCGCTTCCTGTTCTTTGAGGGATCTCGGCGGAAGAAGATTTACGCCGGACTGGACGATAGCGGCTGAAAACAGCCCCGAAGCTTCAGGCATCGACAATAAGGTCATTGTGCTCACCGCGCCGGCCGACTCTCCGAACAGGGTGACCCGTGCCGGATCCCCCCCGAAAGAACCGATGTTGGCCTGAACCCAGCGCAAAGCGACCAGTTGGTCCATCAGTCCGAAGTTGCCGAGGGGCGCGTCCGCATCGGCTTCGGCGGTAAGCGCTGGATGGGCGAAGTATCCTAGCGCGCCAAGACGATAATTGATTGTGACGACAATCACGCCCTGCCTGGCCAATTGTGTTCCGTCAAAAATCGGAAAAGTGCCGGAACCGATCACATGAGCACCGCCATGGAGCCAAACCATGACCGGCAGATCGGCTGCCCCTTGCGGGCGCCAGATGTTGAGTTGCAGGCAGTCTTCTGACTGGAAGTCGGCCACCCCGCCGGCCACGACCGCAATCCGGACGGGTTGCGGGCAGGCCGGTCCCGTTCGGGTGCCATCCCTGACACCTCTCCAACCGGCGGCATCAGCGGGCGGGCGCCAACGCCGCTCCCCGGTCGGAGCGGCAGCGAAAGGTATGTTGAAATAGGTTTCAACCTCGCCGTCGGTCCTTCCGGAGATCATGCCTTGGGGAATGTGAACAATAAGACCGTCTGCGGGTCTCTCAGTGATCGAGGCGCACGCTTGCAAGACTGCAAGCAGGGCAATCTGGACAATCAGCCAACACTTAGTCATTCGCACCCCCTCAAAGCCAGTCGCCATAACTTGAAGACCTATGTCGCCCTGGTCAGCGGTTTCGTGCTTCCATCGACAGCGAATGGTGACTGAAATTATCGATAATATCCCACAAGGTCAAATGGAGATCCAGCTGCTGCGAGGGGTTGAGGTCTTGTCATGCTCTCGCGAGCTGGAATCTAAACGCTTCGCAGGCGTGCCGCCGATATCGGCTGGGCGCCGTTGCGAAGAAAAGGCGGTGACCAAAAATGGGCAGCCACCGCCTTGTCTGAAAAATCTTCTTTGTACGATGTATTTTTGGGGTCGCTGTCTACCGATTTCAACCGAAGGGCTACTTATGTCCCTGTAAGCGACTTATAGCCCTTAAGCCCGCCGGCGATGAATTTGGCGTTGACGTATCCCATCTCCCTCAGCGTGTTGGCAGAAAGCGCGCCGCGATTGAAAGCGTTGCAGTAGCACAAGATGACGGCATCATGGTCGGGGATGGCGGCTTCGACGTTCATTTCGAGCTTTCCGCGGCTCAGATGCAGCGAGCCGGGAGTGTGGCCGGCATCGTGCTCTTCCTTGTCGCGGATATCCAGAACGATCACGCCTTCCTGTTGCAGGCGATCGACGTCGCTTGGCGCGACTTCTTCCACTTTGGCCCGTGCGGCGTCGGCAAAGGCTTGAAACTTTTCTGAGTAGTTCATGGATGTCTGACTTTCCTGATTGGGTTTTGGGCGGTGCGGGGCGCGCGGCAAACTTTGATAGCGGGGACTTGGTTTCCTAGAGTGTTGCTTTCGAACTTATTGGTCAGGGCAATGGTCGAGCCACGTACTGATGCATCTGCTCTCGTTCGGGCGACCGGTGAGATTCTGGTGGAGCTGCGTGACTTGGTTAAGGCCGCCGGGCGCATCGTCGTGCTCGAGTCGACCCCTTTGGGCCCCTAGCCGTTTCCAACTTTCGCTTCCG
>CALKAA010000178.1 GCA_937983495.1 uncultured Gemmobacter sp.
GCAAGGCAGCCAGCCGCGCCCCCTGGGCCTTTGCCCCGCGCCCCAAGTTGCGCTGAACAAAAGCCGCCCGGAAAACGTGTTGATCGCTACGCCGCAGCTCAGCGGTGAGCGTGTGACAGCATGGCTGCTGCCCCCGCCCGAAACCTGCCTGATGACCGACAGCGCACAGGCGCTGCATCCGCTTTGCCTGCTGGAGGCCTTCATGCAGGTGCAGCGCTTCCTCAACAGCCAGCGCCCCGAAATGGGCCGGATGCGCGACATCCTCACCGGGGTCAGCTTCCGCCAATATGCCCCCGTCATGGACCGCAGCACCGGGCTGCGCATCGACGGCTCTGCCTGCTTCACCGAAACCGGCCCCTCCCGGCTGTCGCGCAGGGCGACCATCGCGCAAGGCGGCATCGCCTTTGCCGAATGCGCCTTGCATACAGCGCTGGCCGGGCGCGCCACCAGCACAGGATAACCCAAATGGACCCCGTTCACATCATTGGTGCCGGCGTTGCCGGTCTGGGAGCCGCGCATTACCTCGCGGCGCGCGGCATCCCCTCCATCCTGCACGAAACCGCCGATCACTATGGCGGGCGGGCCGCCGCGATCCGGCAGGGCAGCCATCGTTTCGAGGTGGGGGGCAAGAATTTCTCCACCGCCTGGCCGCGCTTTGGCGCGCTGCTGGCCGAGTTCGGCATCTCGGAATTCGAGCCGCAGCATCCCGGCTTTCACATCGTCATGGCTGACCGGCTGGTGGCGTTGGAGAAAAGCAAGACCCTGACGGGCGACCTGCGGCTGGCTTCAGCCATCGGATTGCGCGGGGCGCTTCAACTGCGGTCCTTCCTTGCGCAGGCGCGCAGCAAGGCCGAGGCGTTGAATTATACCGCCGGACTGATTGAGGAAGTGGAGGCCGAGTGGGATCATATGACCATCGACCGCCACTTCGCGCCCACGCTCGTCGATGGTCCGCTGCGGCTGTTTTCCATCATCATGGGCGCGGCGGAACCGTCCGAGCTTTACCCCTCGCTGCTCATGCTGTTCGCCTCGGGCTTTGGCAAGGGCCAGCATCGGGCGGTGCGCGGCGGGATCGGGCGGTTTCATGATGCGCTGGCGGCGGGCAAGACCATCCGTCATGGCAGCACGGTGCGGCGCATCCATCTGGCGGGTGGCGCGGTGGCGGGTCTGGAGCTGGCCGAACCCGGCGGCACAAGGCGCATTGCCACCAGCCGGGTGATTTCGGCAGTGCCGCTGCATGTGCTGCGTCAGATGGTGGATCTGCCCGCCTATGCCCGTGTCGCAGCCTCGGCGGTGCGCTATCACCCCTTGGCGCTGGTGAATGCCACCTATGACGGGCCGGTGTTCCGCGATGGCGTGCATTCGATCATGTTCGAGCCGGGGTCGATTCTGGGTCATTGTTCGGCCAACCGGTTGGATCAGCCACATCACGCGCGCTTCACCCTGTCAGGCAAGGCCGCGCGCGAGGTGCTGGACCGCCCGGATGACTGGCTGGTGGATGCCGCCGAACAAGCCTTTGCGCGCCGGATGCCCTTGCGTGCGGCGCGGCAAACCTCGCATGTTGCGCGCCATAGCGGCGGGATTTGCGGTTATGCCCCTTATTTCACCAAGGTAAAACGCGACCTGCTGCGCGGTGTCGCCAGCATCGAAGGGCTGGAAATCGCGGGCGATTATCTGGAGGGGCACACGATGGAAGGCTGCCTGACCTCTGCCGCGCTGGCGGTGGAGCGGCTGCTGCATGGCGGCCATCTGCGGCAAGCGGCCTGAGCCTTATCGCAAAACCGCCCGGCCGAAAGGCACGGGCGGTTTTCAGTTTCCCAAGGTTGGTTTTCAGACCGGTATCGCCTGCCGGGCCGCCGCCAGAAAGGCGCGCGCTGTCGTCTCGGGGTCACTTTGACCATCCCCCATCAGCGCGGTGCCAATCAGCACCCCGTCATAACCTGCGGCCAGGACAGCCGCCGCCTGTTCGGGCCGGGTGATACCGCTGGCGCTGACCAGCAGGCCTTGCGGCTGCACCCCCCGCGCCAAGCCGTGCAGGGCAAGGCTACGCTCGATGCTGCCGCCATCGGTTTCACGTTCGCGGATATTACGGTTGTTCACCGCCAGCACGGCGCCTTCGGGCAGGCTTAGCGCCTCCAATTCCGTGTCGGAAGCCGCCTCCACAAAGGGCGTCAGGCCCAGATCCAACGCCAGCCCGGCAAGGCGGGCCAGATCGCGCGGGCGCAGCAAGGTGCATGTCAGCAGCACAGCCGAGGCCCCCAGCCGGGCGCTTTCCTCCAGATGCGCGCGCGACACGATGAAATCCTTGCGCAGCACCGGCAGGCCAGTGGCGGCCAGTTCGGCAATCATCGCCGGGCTGCCGCCATGCCATTGCCCGGTCGTCACCGACAGGCAGGGCACGCCAGCGCGGGCATAGGCGGCTGCGATCTCCGCCACCGACCGGCCCGCGATCAGATCCCCCACGGAGGGAGAATATGGCTTCACCTCGGCGATGACCGGGGCGGAAGCGGCACGCAGGGCGGCGCGGAAATCCGGTGAGGTCATTCCGCCGCCTCCAGACTGCGGCGCACCGATTGCGCAAAGCGCTGCGCCTCGCGCAGTTTGGCCAGCGCTGCCCCGCTGTTCAGGCAGTCCAGCGCCCGCAGCGCCCCCGCTGCCAGATCGACAGCCAAGCCTGCGGCATACAGCACCGCCCCTGCATTCAGCGCCACGGTCTCCAGTGCAGCGCGCGGGGCTGTGCCGCGCAGCACATCTTGCAGCATGGCAAGGTTCTGCTCCAAGGTTCCACCCTGCAACAGCACCAAAGGACCGGGGGCAAAGCCAATGCTGGCCGGATCGAAGGTGTCGCCAGCATTGGCATCTGCTGCGGCATCAGACCAGGCCAGCCGATTGCCGCCGATCGACAGCAACTCATCCACCCCCAATTCGGAATGCACCGCCAGCAAATGCCGCCCGGTGCGAGCGGCCACGCGGCGGATCAGGCCAAAGGCCTCGGGTGTCGCCGTGCCCACGACACTGGCTTTCACCGCGAAAGGGCAGATCAGCGGGCCAAGCCCGTTCACAAAACGCCCGATCACCTTGAAGGGCAAGGGCTGCGCCGCAATCGCCAATCGGCGGCAGATCGGCGCATAGGCCGAGGCCGGCGCGAAGGCGATGCCGGTTTCGGACAGCATGGCATCCAGCACCGGCATCGGCATGGCCCGCCCCAGCCCAAGCGCCGACAGAATATCGGCAGAGCCCACCGCCCCGGAATAGGCCGATGAGCCGGATTTCAGCACCTTGGCCCCGGCGGCAGCGGCCACGAAACTGGCGGTGGTGGAGATATTGAAGGTCGAGGCACCCCCGCCGGTGCCAACGATATTCACCGCCTCCGCGGCACAACTCAGCCAGGTTTGTTCATAGCTTTCATCGACATAGCGCACGAAAGCCTCTACTCGGCTGTCTTGCGCGGGCGCGGCGGAGAGGGCGGCCAGCACGGCCACGGTTTCGGCCTTTGGGCGGGCCGCCGCATCGGTGGCCAGCCAATAGGCCACCATGTCGGAAATCTCGGGGGTCTTGCCGGCGATCAGCGCGGCGGCAACGGCTTCGGGGGTCACTTGGGCGGCTCCTTGCACGTTGGAGAAAGATGTTTGGTGAGGAACCCCGGCCTTGATGTGCCCAAGACCGGGGCGGTCACGGTCAGGCCGCAACCTCGGTCTTGCCTGCCAGCAGCGCGGCGATGGCATCCAGCGAGCGATACAGCTCGGCGTCCAGCTCCTCGGGGGCGATGGCCACGCCGCAGTCATCCTCCAGGAAGGCCACCAGCTTCAGCACGCCAAGGCTGTCGATCACGCCGCTCTGGATCAGGTCCAGATCGGCGGGCAGGTCTTGCGGCGCGATGTCAGGGGCGAATTCGGCACAGATGAAGGCGCGGATACGGGCGATTTGGGTCATGGAAAGCTCCTGTTGCGAAAGTGGGGTCAGAGGACCAGTTCGGCGTGGGCCAGCGCAAGGCGGGCCAGCATCCGGCGGCAGATCTTGCCGTTGGAATTCTTGGGCAGCGGGTCCGGCCCGATGCTGTAGCGACGCGGAATGGCCGGGGCGGGCAGGCCGGTCATGGCGTGGCGGCGCAGATCGAGGCTGCTCAGCGCGCGACCATCGGTCGCCACCGCGCATTCCAGCCGCTTGTCGCCTTCGCGCTCGGTGACAAACACCGCCAGCTCCACCACACCGGGCAACCGGGCCAGATGCGCCTCGACCTCGGCCAGATCGACGCGATGGCCGCTGATCTTCTGCACGCTGTCAGCGCGGCCCAGAAAATGCATCAGGCCATCGGCCCCAAGGCGCACCCGGTCATTGCTGCGGTAATGCCGCACCCCCTGCCAATCGGCAAAGGCGCGGGCGTTCAGCGCAGGGTCGGAATAGCCCTCCATCATGGTCGGGCAGGCCACCCACAGCTCGCCCTCCTCGCCGGGGATGACAGGCTGGCCCGCCTCATCCATCACCACATGCTGCACATAGGGCAGCGGCTGGCCCAGCGGCAGCGGATCAGGCGTGCCCTCGCGCGGCACATCGTAATAGAACGTGTCATTCGTTTCGGTGCAGCCGTAAATATTGGTGATCCGCGCCGCCGGGAAGGTGGCAAAGATCGCCTGAAG
>CALKAA010000179.1 GCA_937983495.1 uncultured Gemmobacter sp.
GGGCTGGTCAGCACCCGGCGCAAGCCCTGCCCTGCGGCGGCCCACAGGCTCACCGTCGGCAGGTTCACAAGGCCAAACACCGCCGCCACCAGCGCCAAGGCCGCAAGGCTTTGATCCGGCGCATAAAGCGCAATCGCGCCCAAGGCCATGGCCCAGGCCTTCGGGTTCACCCATTGAAAGGCCGCCGCCGCGGCAAAACTCATCGGTCGCGTTCCCGCGCGCCCCTCGCCGGGGCCACCCGCCCGCGCGATCTTCCATGCCAGCCACAGCATGTAGGCGACCGACAGGCCCCGCAACACCAGATCGGCCATGGGCCAGGCAAAGATCACCCCCGCCACGCCGAGGCCCACCATCACACACATCACCGAGAACCCGACACTGATCCCCAGCATATGCGGCACCGTCCGCCGCATGCCGAAATTGGCCCCCGAGGCCATCAGCATCAGATTGTTCGGCCCCGGCGTGGCCGAGGTCACAAAAGCAAAGCCCGTCAGGGCGAGAAGCGTTTCATAGGTCATCATGGCGCAATCCTGCCCCATCCCGCGCCGCAGCGGGTTGCAATCATTGCAACAATGGCTCACATTTCACAACAAATGACGAAGATCGACGCCACAGACCAACGGATATTGCGCATCCTCGCCCATGAGGGGCGGCTGCCCAATCTTGACCTCGCCGCCCGCATCGGCCTGTCGCCCTCCGCCTGCCTGCGCCGCGTGCAGGAACTTGAACGCAAGGGCATCATCACCGGCTACCGCGCCCGTATCGACCCGGCGAAAACCGGCATCACCTTCACCGCCTATATCACCGTGGGCCTGAACCAGCACACCAAGGCCGCACAAGAGGCCTTTGAACGCGCCATGGCCCGCGCGCCGGAGGTGCGCGAATGCCATAACATCACCGGCGCCGTCGAATATCTGCTCCGGGTCGAGGCCGCCGATCTGGTCGCCTACAAGCATTTCCATACCGAAATCCTCGGCGCTCTGCCGCAGGTGGAACGCCTGACCACCCATGTCGTCATGGGCAGCCCCAAGGATGACCGAGCGTAAGCCGGTCCCGCCTTGGGGGGTGCAAATCCTGCCGTTCCGCGCTATCCAAGACCCAGTTCCCGTGTAAAGGACACCGCCCGTGACCCTGTTCATGCCCACTGCCGATGTGACCGCCCGCCGCGACATCCTCGTGCTGGAGACCGGCGATGATGCCTTCATCGCCCGCCGCATCAGCCTCACCTCGCTGTCGGGCAGCGCCGTCACCGGGGCGGGCAGCGACCACCTGCTGCGCGTCCATGGCCTTCTGTCCGGCACCACCTATGGCATCGACCTCGGCAGCCGCAGCGCCACCGGCAACCGGGTGGAGATCGCCGCCACCGGCGATGTGCTGGCCGCCTTCATGGCCGTCATGCTGCGCGGCACCAGCACCCTGGTCAATGCGGGCCAGATCACTGGTTCGGCCTATGGGATCGGGCTGCAAACCGGCACGGGCAGCGGGGCCTGGCTGCACAATTCCGGCTCCATCGGCGGCGGCGATAGTGCCATCCTGCGTGGCGGGGCCACCGACCGCGCGCCCATCACCCTGATCAACGAAGGCCATATCTGGGGCGGCATCGCCTATGACGGGCTGGACAGCTCCACCGGCAAGGATACCGTGGTGAACCGCTCCATCCTCACCGGCGATGTGCTGCTGGGCGGCGGCGATGACCGCTTCGACAATATCGGCGGCTGGTTCGAGGGCATCGCGCGCGGCGAGGCCGGCAATGACACCTTCCTCCCCGGCGATCAGGCCGAACGGCTCGATGGCGGCAAGGGCTTTGACACGCTGGATTTCTCCAGCGCCCCCACCGGCATCACCCTGGCGCTGGATGGCAGCCTCACCGCCACCGGCCGCGCGGCGGGCGACACCCTCACCGGCTTCGAGGCCATCCTCGGCTCCGCCCATGCCGACCACCTGCGCGGCAACCGCGCCGCCAATCTGCTGGTGGGTCATGACGGCGATGACCGGCTGGAGGGCGGCAAGGGCCGCGACACCCTGCAAGGCGGCGCGGGGGCCGATACGCTGACCGGAGGGGCCGGGGCCGATACCTTCGTGCTGAACAGCCTCACGGAGGCCGGCGACAGGATCACCGATTTCGCCGCGCAAGACCGCCTGCACCTCTCCGTCAACCTGCTGCCCGGCGCAGAGCCCGGCGCACTCGATCCCGCCGCCTTCCGCCTCGGCTCTGCCGCGCTCGACGCCGATGACCGGCTGATCTACCGCCAAAGCGATGGCACGCTCTGGCTCGATCAAGACGGCGCGGGCGGGGCCGCCGCCCTCCTGCTGCTCGACCTGCAAGATGGGGCCACCCTGCGCCCCGGGCAAATCCTGCTGTTCTGACCCCGCCTCGCAGGCGCGGCCTTCCGCGCGCCCCGACTGCGACAGCAAACCCCGGCTTTTCTGCCCCTCCCCCATTGCCTCGGGCGGCCCCGCCGCCTTAGGCTCTGCCCGCAACTGGAGGAGAGACCATGACCGATACGCCCCTCGGCTTTGACACGCTGGCCATTCACGCAGGCGCCCGCCCCGATCCCGCCACCGGCGCGCGGCAAGTGCCGATCTACCAGACCACCGCCTATGTGTTCCGCGATGCCGATCACGCCGCCAAATTGTTCAACCTGCAAGAGGTGGGCTATATCTATTCCCGCCTGACCAACCCCACCGTTGCCGCGCTT
>CALKAA010000180.1 GCA_937983495.1 uncultured Gemmobacter sp.
GCCGATGAAATGCCATTCGATCCGCAGGTCGCGCAGTTCGTTGATCTTGCTGACTGGCGCGAGACCTTTGCCAAGGCGGTGCAGACCATCCCGGAGATCATGGAAGTCTACCGGATGGCGGGCGAGTTCGACTATCTGCTGCGGGTGGCGGTGGCCGATATGGCGGCTTTTGACCGGCTGTACAAACGGCTGACCGATGCGGTGCCGATCAAGAATGTGACCTCGCATTTCGCGATGGAGCGGATCAAGTTCACCACCGCCTATCCGGTGGATACACTGACCCGCTGAGGGGCCGATGTTGCCGGGGCGCGGTTTTCGGCGTATGGGCGGCCCAACAAAAAGCCCAACAGACCTGAGGCCGCCATGACGAAACCAGATCCCGCCCTGATCCTCGTGCGGCCGCAGATGGGCGAGAATATCGGTGCCGCCGCGCGGGCCATGCTGAATTTCGGCCTCACCCGGATGCGGATTGTCGCCCCGCGCGACGGCTGGCCCAACCCCAAGGCGGTGGCCATGGCCTCGGGCGCGGGGCGGGTGCTGGATCAGGCCGGGCTGTTCGCCGATCTGCCCGCCGCGATAGCCGATTGCGATTACGTCTTTGCCACCACGGCGCGCGGGCGCGAGCTGTCAAAGCCGGTGATGACCCCGGAACGCGCGATGGATTATGCCCGCGCCCTGATGGCCGAGGGCAAGCGCGTCGGCATCCTGTTCGGCCCCGAACGCGCCGGGCTGGAGAATGAGGATATCGTGCATGCCAATGCCATCATCACGGTGCCGGTGAACCCGGATTTCCCCTCGCTCAATCTGGCGCAATGCGTGCTGCTGGTGGGCTATGAGCTGGCGCGGCAAAAGGCCGATGTGCCCCCCGAGGTGATGACCTTTGCCCGCACCGAATTTGCCAAGGTGCAGGAGATCGAGGCGCTGGCCCAGCATTTTGAAGAACGGCTGGATCAGGCCGGGTTCTTCTTCCCCGAGGCCAAGGCACCCGGCATGAAGGTGTCCTTGCGCAATATGTGGTCACGCCTGCCGCTGACCAGCGCCGAGGTCCGCACCTTTCATGGCATGTTGCGCCAGATCGCCTACAAGCTGGGCACCAGCCGTCACGACCCCGAGGCGTGACCTGAAGCCTGAGCCAGCGCCTGAACCAGAGCGCGCACCAGATCGGCGCGGGTTTCGCGCGGGGCGGCGGCTGAAAAGCCGAATCGCACCAGGTCTGCCGCGCCCTGCCCCGGCACTCCCTGCTCCACCGCGCTGCATGAGGCATGGAGTTCGGGAAAACCCGCGAACAGCCGGGCATTGGCGGCGGTGATCCCCGATCCCGGCAAGATGGTGATGCGCCCCGCCGCCTGCGCCTGCAAAGCGCGCAGTTGCGCCAGCCCGTCCACCGCCCGCAGCGCCCCGCCCGAGGTCAAGAGATCGGAAGAGCACACGTCTGAACTCCAGTCACTGACCAATCTCG
>CALKAA010000181.1 GCA_937983495.1 uncultured Gemmobacter sp.
ACGATCGCCCTTCAGAACGCCTTGAAGGTCATCGTGGTCAGCGTCCGCACGATGCCGGGAATGTCGAACAGCCGCTCCGACAGGTAATGGCCCACATCCTCGCCCTCGGGGATATAGACCTTGGCAATCAGGTCATATTCGCCCGAGGTCGAATACAACTCGCTCACCACCTCCCGGTCATAGATCGCATCGGCCACCTTGTAGGTCTGGCCGGGGGTGCAGCGGAACTGGACAAAGACGCAGGTGGTCATGAAAGGCTCCCTTTTCATGCCACCTTAAGCCCTTGCGCGCCGGGGGAAAAGGCCCCCGCTCAGGTCCAGTCCAGCACCACCTTGCCCGACAGGCCCGACCGCATCACCTCGAACCCCTGCTCGAAATCGCCCGCCTTGAAGCGATGGGTGATGACCCGCCGCACGTCGAGGCCGTTTTCCAGCATGGCGATCATCTTGTACCAGGTCTCGAAAATCTCGCGCCCATAGACGCCCTTGATGGTGATGGCCTTGAAGACGATGCGGCTCCAATCGACCGGGCTTTTGCCGGGGGGGATGCCCAACATGGCAATGCGCCCGCCCATCACCAGCGCCTCGACCATCTGGTCCAGCGCGCGCTGATTGCCGCTCATCTCCATGCCTACGTCAAAGCCCTGGCTCATCTTCAGCCGCGCCTGCACCTCGCGCAGATCCTCCGTGGCCACATTCACCGGCACCACATCCGCGACCGAGGCCGCCAGCTCCAGCCGTGCCGGGTTCACATCCGTGATCACCACATGCCGCGCGCCGACATGCCGCGCCACCGCCGCCGCCATGATGCCAATCGGCCCCGCGCCGGTGATCAGCACATCCTCGCCCACCAGATCAAAGCTCAGCGCCGTATGCACCGCATTGCCCAAGGGATCGAGGATCGCCCCGATCTCGTCATCAATCACATCCGGCAACGGCACCACGTTGAAGGCGGGCAGGCGCAGATATTGCGCAAACGCGCCCTGCTCGTTCACGCCAATGCCCCGCGTCTCCGGGTCGAGGTGAAACTTGCCCGCGCGGGACTGGCGCGAGTGGCGGCCAATCAGATGCCCCTCACCGGAACAGCGCTGCCCCACCGCCAGATCGGTGACATTGCGCCCGATCTCCACGATCTCGCCCGCGAATTCATGGCCCGTGACCAAGCCCACCGGCACCGTGCGCGCGGCCCAGTCATCCCAGTTCCAGATGTGAATATCGGTGCCGCAAATCCCGGTCTTGTTCACCCGGATCAGCACATCCTCCGGGCCGATCTCCGGCACCGGGCGCTCCACCGCCCAAAGCCCCACCTCGGGCTTCACCTTCGCCAAAGCCTTCATCTGATTGGTCATGCCAAAGCCCCCACCGCCCTGCCCGCCGCGCGAAACGCTTCCAGCGCGAAATCCAGATCGTCCCGCGTCAGCCGCGCATTCATCTGGGTGCGGATGCGCGCCTGCCCCTTGGGCACCACGGGGAAGAAGAACCCGGCGACATAAACACCCCGCTCATACAACTCGGCGGCCATGGCCTGCGCGAGCTTGGCATCGCCCAGCATCACCGGCACGATCGGGTGTTCCCCGGCCAGCAGCCGGAACCCCGCATCCTCCAGCCCCGCCCGCCAATAGCGCGCATTGTCAAACAGTTGCGCCCGCAGATCATCCGCCGCCTCCACGATGTCCAGCGCCGCCAGCCCCGCCGCCACCACCGCAGGCGGCAGCGCGTTGGAAAACAGGTAAGGCCGCGCCCGCTGCCGCAGCAGGTCAATCACCGCCTGCGGCCCTGCGATATAGCCGCCCAAGGCCCCACCAAGCGCCTTGCCCAAAGTGCCGGTCAGAATATCCACCTGCACCCCGGCATGGGCCGGCGTCCCGCGCCCCTGCGGCCCCATGAACCCCGTGGCATGGCAATCATCCACCATCACCATGGCACCGTAACGGTCGGCCAAGGCCTTGATCTCGCCCAGTTTCGCCAGATAGCCATCCATCGAGAACACGCCATCGGTGGCAATCAGGATGAACCGCGCGCCATCGGCCCGCGCCTGCCCCAGTTGCGCCTCCAGATCCGTCATATCGGAATTGGCATAGCGATAGCGCTTGGCCTTGCACAGCCGAATGCCATCAATGATGCTGGCATGGTTCAGACTGTCAGAGATCACCGCATCTTCCGGCCCCAGCAGCGGCTCGAACAGCCCGCCATTGGCATCGAAACAGGCGGCAAACAGAATGCTGTCCTCCATGCCCAAGAACTGCGCCAGCCGCGCCTCCAGCTGCCGATGCAGGTCTTGCGTGCCGCAGATGAACCGCACCGAGGCCATGCCATAGCCCTGCCCGTCCATCGCCGCCCGCGCCGCCGCCACCAGCCGCGGATCATCCGCCAGCCCAAGGTAATTGTTGGCACAAAGGTTCAACAGCTTGCGCCCCGCCACCTCGACATGGGCACCCTGCGGCCCATGGATCAGCCGCTCGCGCTTCAGCAAGCCCTCCGCCTCGATTCCTGCCAGCACCTCACCCAGATGCGCCAGAAACCCAGCCCTTCCCGAATCCGTCATCCCGCCCTCCATATCCGCCATAATGGAAATATGCCGCAAAACCGGAAATACGTCAATATAGCGGAAAAAAATCCGCCAAAGCGGATACCCTCATTTTCTGTTCAAAAATATCCCTGGGGTCCGGGGGCTGGCCCCCGGTCCGCCCCCATCAGCTGTCCTGCACAATCAGAATGGCA
>CALKAA010000182.1 GCA_937983495.1 uncultured Gemmobacter sp.
CGACCACCTCGAACCCGCCCAAGGTGAAGCGGTGATGGGTGGGCAAACTCGGCCCCAGTTTTTCCGCCGCCGCCAGCGCAGGCCGGGGCAGGGCGGTGGCAAGGGGCAGGGCGGCGGCCGCCAACAGGGCAGAGCGGCGTGTCAGGCTGGGGAACGGCATGGCACTCTCCTTTGGGATGGAATGCCCATAGCCTAGCGCAGATCGCCCCCCCGGCCAGTCATGATCCAGTCACAGCTGCGTCATCTCATTCCCACCAAGGGTCAATCGCCGCGATCTCGGCATCCGACCAGCCGAAATGATGCGCCAATTCATGCACGAGCACATGGCTGACCAATTCCCCCAGCGAGACATTGCCGCGCTCGATCCATTCCTCCAGCACCGGGCGGCGGAAGATCCAGATCACATCCGGCCCCATCGGCTGATCCATCACCGATTTTTCGGTCAGCGGCACGCCGTCATAAAGGCCGGTCAGCTCGAACGGGTCGTCGATCTGCATGGCGTCGAGAATGTCATCGGGGGGGAAATCCTCGATCCGTAGCCTGATCTGCGTTGCCGCCGCCCGCCAGGGCTCGGGCAGGGTGGACACCGCCTCATGGGCGAATTGCTCGATCAGGGCGAGGTCGGGCGCAAGGGTCTGCGGGCTGGCATGGGTCATGCCGGCAGCCTAGCGCGCGCGCCTCGATTTTTCGACGAAAAATCGCAGCCCGGTGGCATCCGGCGCGCGATATGGACAAAGCGCCCGCCGCGTGCCATGGGTGCGCGGGTTCAGGAGAGCCAATCATGACCACCGTTACCCGCTTCGCGCCTTCGCCCACCGGCTATATTCATGTCGGCAATCTGCGCACCGCCTTGATGAATTATCTGATCGCCCGCAAGACCGGCGGCCAGTTCATCCTGCGGCTTGACGATACCGATCAGGAACGCTCGAAGCAGGAATATGCCGATGGCATCATGCGCGATCTGGAATGGCTGGGTCTGCATTGGGACCGGGTGGAGAAGCAATCGCTGCGGCTGGAACGTTACCGCGCCGAGGCCGAAAGCCTGAAGGCCAAGGGCCGCTTCTACGAATGCTTTGAAAGCCCGACCGAGCTGGACCTGAAGCGCAAGAAACTGCTGAACATGGGCAAGCCCCCGGTCTATGACCGCGCCTCCTACAAGCTGTCCGAGGAAGACAAGGCCAAGGCCCGCGCGGAAGGGCGCGAGGGCTATTGGCGCTTCCTGCTGAACCAGACCCGCATCGAATGGGCCGATGGCATCATCGGGCCGGTCTCGATTGATGCGGCGAGCGTGTCCGACCCGGTGCTGATCCGCGCCGATGGTCAGGTGCTCTATACTTTCGCGTCGTCGGTGGACGATATTGATATGGGCGTCACCCATATCGTGCGCGGCGCCGATCACGTCACCAATACCGCGACGCAGATCCAGATCATGGAAGCCATGGGTGGCACGCCGCCCAGCTTTGCCCATCACTCGCTGCTGACTGGTGCAGGCGGGGAGGAGCTGTCGAAACGCCTGGGCACCCTGTCCTTGCGCGACCTGCGCGCGCGGGGGGTGGAGCCGATGGCGCTCTTGAGCCTGATGGCGCGTCTGGGCTCGTCGAAACCCGTCGTGCTGGCAGGCTCGATTGACGAAATCGCCGAGGGCTTTGACGTGGGCAGCTTCGGCACCGCCCCCACCAAGTTCGACGCCGAAGACCTGTTCCCGCTGACCCGCGCCCATGTGCAATCGCTGCCGCTCTCTGCCGTGGCCGACCGCATCTCCGCTCTGGGGGTGCCTGATGACAAGGCCGAGGGCTTCTGGCGCGTCGCCAAGGACAATATCACCGTGCTGGACGATCTGGCCGGCTGGTGGGATCTGTTCGTGAACGGGGCCGAGCCGCTGGTGGAAGAGGAAGACCGCGCATTTGTGGCTGAGGCCATGGCCTTGCTGCCCGCCCAACCCTGGACCGCCGAGACCTGGGGGCACTGGACGGCGGCGGTGAAAGAGGCCACCGGCCGCAAGGGCAAGGGTCTGTTCATGCCACTGCGCAAAGCGTTGACCGGTCAGGCGCATGGGCCGGATATGGCCGATGTGATGCCGCTTTTGCAAAAGGTGCGCGGGTTGTGAGGGTGGACGGGGGGCTTCGCGCCCCCCTGCGCCTTTTTCAAAGGCGCTCCCCCGCGGGATATTTTTGAACAGATGAATGAGGGGCGTTGCGCGCCCCTTTTGCCGTTTCGAGAGGGTAGCCGATGACGCAGGGGCAGGCGAAGTTTGTGACGGGCAATCTCTTTGCCCATGTGGCGGTGATGTCGCTGACGGCCTCGGTGGGGTTGATGGCCATCTTCCTCGTCGATCTCATCAACATGATGTATATCAGTTGGCTGCAGGATGCGGTGCTGACCGCCGCCATCGGCTATGGCGGGGCGGTGCTGTTCTTCACCACCGCCTTTGGCATCGGGCTTTCCGTGGGCGTGGCGGCCATTGTGGCCCGCGCCGTGGGGGCGCGCGATCTGGCGCTGGCGCGGCAGCGCGCGACCGAGGGGCTGGTGTTGA
>CALKAA010000183.1 GCA_937983495.1 uncultured Gemmobacter sp.
CAATGCCGATCGCCTGCGGGTCTGCCGCGTCGCCACCTGGCCGAACGGGCCGGAGGGCGCGATGGAGGAGGTGCAGGTGGTCTGCGGCGCGCCCAATGCCCGCACCGGGCTTGTCGGCGTTTTCGCCCCCACCGGCACCCATGTTCCGGGCACCGGGGTGGACCTCAAGCCCGGCAATATCCGCGGCGTGGACAGCAACGGGATGCTGTGTTCCGAACGCGAGCTGGAACTGTCGGACGATCACAACGGCATCATCGACCTGCCCGAGGATGCGCCGGTGGGCGTGCGCTTCATCGACTACAAGGGTCTGAATGACCCGATGATCTATGTGAAGATCACGCCCAACCGCCCCGATGGCCTTGGCGTGCGCGGCTTGGCCCGCGATCTGGCGGCGCGTGGCCTTGGCACGCTGAAAGCACTGGAAATTCCGGTGATCAAGGGCAGCTTCGCCTCGCCCATCGGCGTGAACATCGACGACGCTTTGAAGGCCAAGGGCTGCCCAATTTTCGCGGGCCGCACCATTCGCGGCGTGAAGAACGGCCCCTCGCCCGACTGGATGCAGGCGCGGCTGAAGGCCATCGGCCTGCGCCCGATCTCGGCGCTGGTCGATATCACCAATTACTTCACCTTCGGCCTGAACCGCCCGCTGCATGTGTTCGATGTGGCCAAGGTGCAGGGCGATCTGCGCATTCATGCGGCGCAGGGCGGCGAAGAGCTGCTGGCGTTGGATGGCAAGACCTACACACTGAAACCCGGCATGATGCTGATTTCCGATGATGCACAGCCGGAAAGCCTGGCGGGCATCATGGGCGGCGAGGCCTCGGGTTGCACCGAGGCGACGGTGGATGTGTTTCTGGAAAGCGCCTTCTGGGACCCGATCACTATTGCCACCACGGGCCGCGCGCTGAAAATCAATTCGGATGCCCGCTACCGCTTTGAACGCGGGGTGGACCCGGCCTTTACGATTCCGGGGCTGGAACTGGCGACGCAGATGATTATCGACCTCTGCGGCGGCGAGCCGTCGGAGATGGTGGTGGATGGCACCGTGCCCGATACCGCCCGCAGCTACCGCTTTGACCCGAAACGGGTGGAGCGTCTGGTGGGTATGGAGATCCCCGAGGCCGACCAGCGCGCCACTCTGGCAGCGCTTGGCTTCACCCTGACCGGCGATCAGGCCGCGCCGCCAAGCTGGCGCCCCGATGTGCAGGGCGAGGCCGATCTGGTGGAGGAGGTCGCGCGCGTCGCCTCGCTCTCGAAACTCGTGGGTAAGCCGATGGCGCGCGCCCTGCCCGGCGTGCCGAAACCGATCCTAACGCCGCTGCAACAGCGCGAAAAGGCCGCCCGCCGCAGCATCGCGGCGCTTGGCTATAATGAATGCGTCACCTACAGCTTCATCGACCAAAGCGCCGCTGCGGCCTTTGGCGGCGGGGCCGATGCCGTGCGGGTGGAAAACCCGATCTCGTCGGAAATGACCCATCTCCGCCCCGATCTGCTGCCGGGCCTGCTGCGCGCCGCAAGCCGCAATCAGGCGCGCGGCTTTGCCGATCTGGCGCTGTTCGAGGTCAGATCGGAAGAGCGTCGTGTAGGGAAAGAGTG
>CALKAA010000184.1 GCA_937983495.1 uncultured Gemmobacter sp.
CCGACGGTGCCTGAGACCACGCCACCCGATGATCCCGGCGCGTCGCCTTTGGTCGCCGTCACCACCGAGGCCAGGTTATGCGCGCGCTTGCCCGTCATGCGCACGGTCGCCGCCGTATTGGCGTCGTCTGACTGGTAGGCGAAGACCGAATAGGGGATCGGCACCGTGCTGCTGCCCACCGGCGTCAGGCAGACATCCGGCGTCACCGAGATGATGATCCCGTCGCCAATATCCCGGCTGCCCTCCTTGGGAATGCTCATCGCCGCGCCCTCAGTTCAGGTCGATGACCTTGCCATTGATCTGCACATGACCGCTGGCCGAGAAATTGAACTTGGTGCCGATGATCGTGACATTGCCCTCGGCATCCATCACGAATTTCGACTTGCCGCAGTTGATGAGGAATTCCTGCCCGACATGCACGGTCATGGTGTGGCCGACGCTGGTGTTCTTGTAGGCCCCGATCTGTTCGGTGCGGGCGAGGCCAATGGTGTCGGAGCGGAACTTTTCGACCACGGTGGTCATGATCCCGCTGATCGGCATGACACTGGACAGGAGGCCCGCGAGGTTCTCGGCCGTCGCCGCCTGTTCCGCCCCGCCCTGAGCACGATGGCGGCCTGCGGCATCAAAGCCTTCGCGGGCGCTGCCAGTCGCCATTTCGACAATCGTTCCCGCTGTGATCAACACGTCAAGCCGGAACCTCACCCCCCGATGAACACGTCGCCCGAGCCTGCTGCTGCCGCCCCACCGCAGCCAATCGCATCGCCAACGCGGCCCGCGGGTTTGCCGTTGATGAACACCGTGCCTGACCCGCCCGACAAGCTGCGCGGATGTGGCGGGGCCGGGCAGATCGGGCAGCCATGCGCCCCATAGCCATCCCCCTGCCGCACCGCCCCCAACCCGTTCACGAAAACATCCCCGGACGCCTCAATCGCAGGCGTCGGCGGAAAATGACACCCGTGACCAGAGCCGGTGTCACCCAAGCGTGTCGCTACTGGCATGGGATATCTCCTTTCGCGTGTAACCCTATTCAGAAAACTACAGGCGACCAAGCTAAATTTGGCCTTGGTATTAAGCTGAAATCTGGACGCATCTCATGAATCTTGTCCTGGAAATTGTCCTTGGTGACCATCCAGCGCAATGCATCACCATACTTATAAGTCGCGCACAGCTGATCACTTTTCCGCCCAAATTGAAGGAGAACCGTTTTCCACGCCCTGTGATCAGCATCCGGATGCATTTCACGCAGAATGCGTAGCGCAGGAAGCACTGGCGGAATGGCGAAAGAGAAGCCCACGGCATTCCCGTATGCATCATAGGCTTGCGCACCCCCCCCGCCGCCTTTTCCATCGGGTGAAAGCCATAACCATGCAGAAATCGTGGCCCAATCGGCATATTGGGCCGGGATTGCGGCGGCAATCAGTTCCGCAATGTTTTTCGCTTGAACCGCCTCTTGTGGGGTCATTGATCGAATTTGGGGCGCAGGCTTTCTATGAAGCCGTGGATGTCCGCTGGGGTAACAGCCCAGCGGTTGGGATTCTTGTCTTCAAATTCGATGTTGAAGCGGCCAGAATTTCTGTCGAATTGGAGCAGTAGTTTGATTGGATAAGGCCCTTCGCCGTAAATTTCGTTAAGATATAACGACATTGCAGGACGAATTTCAAATGGGCCTGCCGCGACAGATCGAAAATCATGTTCGCCAATGTACAAGTATCCGCTTGATCCAGTAGGAACGCCTTTTTCATTCAATCTTATAACCAAGGCGAGAAGGTCCCATCTTCCGCTAAAGTCGTTATCTGATTTTACAATTGCGGAAATCAGCTCAGAAATATTGCTCATTTATTCCTCGCGTATTTTTCTTGCATGTCTCGCCACTTTATCCTAATGAAGGTTTGATTTTCATCATTATCGAACGCCTCTTTATTTTTATAAACGACTTCACCAGTTTTGGGGTCTCGCACCTGGTAAGTTGATTGAAAAGCATCAGGCCGCACAGACCCCGGCGGGTAGACATCCACCTTATACTCAACCTCATACCCAAGCTTGGTCCAGTCGGCCCATTCATTCTCCATCGTCTTCCAAGCCCCCATATTAAGATTGCCGGCCTGAGGTGCAATGCCTTCATCGGGGGTGTCGCCGAAAAACGATGCCCGGCCAAGTGGCCGCCTTCATCGCCGGGATTTCCCAATCGCCCGATCCGGCACCTTCAGGTTGCGCACAAGATTGGCGTCCGGCACGTTCGCCGCGACTTTCGAGGCGACGCGGATGGCGATTTCCGTTACTTCGCCAGCCCGTCACCGCATGGGATATCTGCTTTGCCGTAACAGTCGATCTACCCTGCACCACCCATGGTCAGCAGCGTGCGGTCTTCACAGAACTCGACCCAATGACCCATCAACCAAAGCTCGGCAGCGGGCGTTTCATCCAGCGGATATTTGACAATGGGCCAAAGCAGATAGCGGGTAATCGCCGGAAAGGTTGTCATCATGTAAACCGCCTCGCGCAAACCAAGTATCCATCGGGGAAACTCTGCGTAGCAGTCGATAAAATCATCGCCCAGCATGGTTTCTACATCGTGAACCCGTAAACGACCAAGTTCTTTTTCACGCTGAAAATCCCGCGATGAAATTTCGACCACGCGACTCCGCGCAATCGCGCTGGCCTGCGTATAATCTAATTCCGTCAAACGATCTGCCACCGCATCACGGTATTGCGCTGCCAATTCGTACGCGTGAGGCGTGACGACCTGTGTGTGTGTGTGTGGGGGGGGGGGGGGCAAAAGATAGGTGCCATTAAAATCCGCCCGTGCCCGGAAATCCATAATCCGTGAGACAAACGCCGCACCATTGCGGAGACCGTCGAAGGCCTGATGCAGGCTCTCCGCATTGTCGAGCTCAAGCATGAGAGACTCGAAGTGATGCTTGTCAAAGCGGCTCGGCTTTTCGACGTAAGAGAGCCAGTCATCCAAAAGCGACATCATCCACCTCCAGCAGAAAGAATTGAATTTCGCAGCCCGGATGGCAGGCTGTCGATCCCATTGTCGAGATAGTGATTGGCGAAATATCCCATGCGCCGCAAAAGTTCAGTGCGACTGCGCGCGGGCCATACAGTTGGTCGCGAGCATTGTGCAACAGAGCATTGCACGATTGCCTTGACTGGCCGCAAAGTCTCACACACGCCTCACCTCGCCCCCTGTTCGGCGCGCAGGCGCGGCAGGTCAGCAAGGCTCGGGGTTTCGGGGTTCTCCGCGCAGAACTTGGCCTCGACGCGGTCAAGCAGATCGTCGGCTGGCCACACGGGCACCGGCGGCAGATGGCGAAATACGCCCTTCTGGAACAGATCATGCGAAAGATGGCCGGGATTGGGCAGGCCCTCCCATTCGCGCAGCCGCAGGAAGGTGAACAGGATCACCGGGTAGAGCCACCAGGCATCGCGTTCGATCTCGAAATGGATCACGCGGCGATCGGGGTCGTGCTTGAGCCCCTTTGTCACCATGTCATGACTTTGCGCGACGTGGTAATCGGCGGCGCGATAGAGGATTTCGGCGAATTTCGCGGGGTCGGGCTCGCGCCAGTGCGCCGCGATCTCGGCCCAGCCGCCATAGCCGCCAGCGTAGCTTTCGTAAAGCTCCTCGCGCCATGGCGTGCTGGTCGAGGTGTTCACTGCGCCCAAGTGGTCGCGGAAGACGTCGAGGATGACGTAACCGTAGCCGGTCATGCTTTGTCCCTGATGCAGAGCGCCGCCCCGGATAGTGCCCCGTTGGATCGAGTGCTTCATGATTTCCTGCAACATCAGCCGCGCATGCAGTTCGGCATGTTCGCGCCAGCCCAGCGTGGTGGCCATCATCAAAGCATTGGCGATCTGCTCAAGGCCACAGCCGCTGTTGGTGTTGCGCTTCTGCACCCCGATGGCAAAGAGGAATTCGGGCAGCGCATAGCGCGTGACCCGCGCGATCTCGGCCAAGTCGGGCGTGACGCCGCGATTGTTGAGGATGAAGCGTTTGAGGCCGTATAGACTAAGAACACGCAAATCCCCGCCTGCGCTTAATTCATTGCTGTCGTCATGGCCGGACAACCAAGCGCCGAGATCCTCAAAAACCATCGGGTTGACGATCGTTTCCTGGCGCGTTGTCCACCGCAGAAAATCTCTTTCAATGTGAAGAACGATCTCATCGACGCTTTTTGCCATCTCTCTTACCCTTGCAAACTTCTGTTGATCGCCGTGCCGCCTACTTGGGCGGAGCCCGGGCCTGCGGCTGCTTCGGCTTGCCAGCCTGCGTCACTTCGTTGCCCTGCGCATCGCGCCAAGGCAAGGCCCGCGGCCGCTGCCCTTGCTCGTAATCCCAACTCCGCTCGCGGTAATTCGTCGCCGCGCCGGTGACCCGGTCGACATCGTAACGGATTTCCTTGAAGGCGGGGTTCGCGTTTAGCCACTTTATCGCTTCTTTGGCGTCTCGAACTTGTTGTGGCGTCGCCCCTGACCATTCCTTGTCGCCAGCAATAACCCGTTGCAGCCGATCCCTCACATACGTCGGCCCCCCGAGGTCCCGCTGATCCCCGCTCATCGTGGCACCATTGGCTTTCACCTCGGCAAACATCACCTCGCCCGTTTCCGGGTTGCGCGCGATGATATCGACGCCGTTGCCCTGAGGGTTCTGAATCACCCGCTGATCGGTATAGCCCTTCTGCGCCAGATCACGACGCGCCTGATCCTCCGCAAGATCGCCCACCTTGCCATTCGAAAGCGCCTCGCTGTCCCCATCCGGCTTTTCCTTGGGTGGGTCTGGCACTTCGCCCCGCGCCGAAACGTCTGCCGATTTCGAGCCGGTTCCCAGCTTGTCCTCGTCCAGAATCTCGTTGAGGATCTTGGGGTCAATCGCCCGATCCGGCACCTCCAGCTTGCGCGCAAGATTGGCATCCGGCACGTTCGCCGCCACTTTCGAGGCGACGCGGATGGCGATTTCCGTCACCTCGCCAGCCAGACGCTTGGCCACCAGCTTGATGCCAACCGCCGCACCGCCGGTTACCACCCCCATGGCGATATCAAGGGCGATTTCACCCGCGAGGAAATCGGCATCGGCCTTGAGACGCGCCATGGCCACCAGCGCGCCCTTTTGCTGCACATCCAGCCAGAACTCGTCCCAGCGGGCTTTGCAGGAGGCGATGGTTTTCTCCAGCCAGTCCTTGCCCATGTTGTAGAGCAGGGCATTCGGGTCTGTCTCGATCAGCAAATCCCCGGCAGCGGACAAGCTTTTGGCGGTATCGTCAGCGCCGAATTGCGAGGCAGCCCAACCCGCCCCCTTGTGAAGAAGGCCGCTGCTGATCGACGCGACATCCAGAAGGCTATCATATTGCCTCCAGCTTGTCCGCTTGGAACGCTCCACCAACCCTGTCGTATAGGCCGCCATCACCTTGGCGAGTTCGGCCCGCAGTGTTTCGCCACTCACGCCATCCGGCGTGGCTTCAAACACCCCGGCCAGCACGCCCAGCACCTGCAACTGCGCGCCATATTCCATCAGCCGGTTGTAGATCTGATCGTCATAGGCCGCCTTGGCCTGCAAGAGCTGCTGCGGCAGAGAAAGATCGACATATCCTTTCGTTCCGGCCACTTTGGCGGCGGCGGCCCCACTGCCAGCGGTCTGCCACACGGGCTGGGGCAAAAACGGCAGGGCGGTGCGCATTTACCAGCGCCTCTGCACATAATCCAACGGGAAGAAGGCCATCAAGGCCTCGCCCATCTGGGTGTGAACGGAGGTCACATGCTGCGCCACCGCCCCCATCGGGCCTTTCCCCAACCCCGTCGCCGCCAGTGCGCGCGCCATATCGACAAGAGCGGCTTTCTGATCGCCGGTCACACCCGCATCGCGCGTCACCTGCAAAAGGCGCACCACTTTCAGCAGTTGTTCTTGCGGTGCATGCGCGTTGTCGTCTTGCTGCCGGACAGGCTGCATTCCGGCCAAAGCCTCAAATCGCGCCCGCGCGTCGTCACGCACACCCTTACGGCGCATCGCCCGCCCGGCCCATTCGCTTCCAGCATAGTTCGGCATGGCGGATCAGTTCAGATCAATGCGGGCAGATTTCAGGACGATCGCCTCGGAGCCATTCAGCGTGATCTTGCGCCCCGTGATGTTGATCACACCGTCCTCAGTCATCACCAGTTTTGAATCGCCCACGGTCACCTCATAAATCTTGCCAACAACCACGGCCTTGTTGTGGCCCACCTCCTCATAGGCGGCATGGCCGATCGACTGGTTGTGAATGCCCCCCACCACCAGTTGATAGCCGCCACCCACGGTGACGGCCTTGCCTGCGCCCACCACCTCGGTCGAGCTGACCATGACCGTTTCTGCCTTGTTCTTGGCCACCCCGATGATCAGGTTGCCTTCGCCCATGTTCAGCGCATCGGGCAGGCCAAGCTTGTTCGCCAGATCGCCAAGCGCCCCGGTAAACTTTTGAAAGGCGGAGGTCACCGCCGCCTGAAGCCTGTTCGGCCCCACCATCAGCGTCATATTCCCGCCGATCACCTCGTGATGGTTGTTGCCCACTTCGATGGATTTGTTGTGGCCCACGCTTTCAGACTGGTTCCGGTCAACCCGCTTGGCCCGGTTGTTTTCGACGTGAACCTCCATGTCCTTTTCGGCATGGACATAGATTTTCTCACGGTCGTTTTCGTCCTCAAAGCTGATTTCATTGAAGCCAGAGCCGCGATGGGTATCGCTACGAAACACCGATTTCGTCTTGTTCGCCGGCAAATCATAGGGGGGCATGTTGGCGGCGTTGTAGACGCAGCCTGTGACCAGTGGTTGGTCTGGGTCGCCATCCAAAAACTCTACCACCACTTCCATGC
>CALKAA010000185.1 GCA_937983495.1 uncultured Gemmobacter sp.
GAGGTGGGTCAAATCTCGATGGAAAACCCGGGTCACTTCTCAGTGGAAATCAACAGCCAGGCCCTCATTATTGCTGCCCTGGTCAGGCGTTTTGCATGACCCCGCCCTGCCCGCATCGGGCGGGGCTTTTGTTTTCACATCGCGCATTCCCGCAGCGTGAAAGGCCTCCACAGCGACAGCGCCATGGGCACTATGTGCAATCGACGGAATAGGCCGGGCAGTTGCCTGCCCGGCCCGATAGACTGGCATTAGCGGTAAAAACCAATCAGCGGAACTTGCGGATTTCGCCCGACCGCAGGCGCGACAGGTAGCTCTCCAGCTCGCGCTTCACGATCGGCAACAGCATGTACAATCCGATGATGTTCACCACCGCCATTGCAAAGATCGCGGCATCCGAGAAGTCGATCACCGGCCCCAGATTTGCCGCCGCGCCGATCACCACGAACAGGCAGAACAGCAGTTTGAACGACAGTTCCTGCCCCTTGCCTTCGCCAAAGAGATAGGTCCAGGCTTTCAGCCCGTAATAGCTCCAGGAAATCATGGTGGAGAAGGCGAACAGGATCACCGCAACCGCCAGAACATAGGGGAACCAGCTGACAGCAGAGCCGAAGGCTGCCGACGTCAGACCCACGCCCGAGGTGCCGCCTACGGTGGCGATACGGCCATCCTGAATGATGTAGAGCCCGGTTGCCGGATCAATCATCAATTGCTGCGTGATGACGATGACCAGCGCGGTCATGGTGCAGATCACCACGGTATCAATGAACGGCTCCAGCAGAGACACGAAACCTTCAGTGATCGGTTCCTTGGTACGCACCGCCGAATGGGCGATGGCCGCCGAACCGACACCAGCCTCGTTCGAAAAGGCCGCCCGCTTGAAGCCCTGGATCAGCGCACCGACCATGCCGCCTGCCACGCCAAGCCCGGTGAAGGCCCCGGCAAAGATCTGGCCGAAGGCCCAGCCGATCTTGTCATAGTTCATCAGCACGATCACCAGCGCGGTGCCGCAATACAGAACCCCCATGAAGGGCACGATCTTGTCGGTGACACGCGCAATCGACTTCAAACCGCCCACGATCACCGCGAACACGATTACGGCAAAGATGATGCCGGTAATCCAGCCGGGAAAATCACCAAACACGCCGGCAATCTGCTGATGCGCCTGATTGGCCTGGAACATGTTCCCGCCGCCCAGCGATCCAAGAACGCAGAAAATGGCAAACAGGATCGCCAGCGCCTTCCCGCCCGGGATACCGCGCTCGGCAAACCCCTTGGTGATGTAATACATCGGGCCGCCCGACACGGTGCCGTCAGGATATTCATTGCGGTATTTCACGCCCAATGTGCATTCGGTGAATTTGGAGGCCATGCCCAGAAGACCGGCAAGGATCATCCAGAAGGTTGCCCCCGGGCCACCGATCGACACGGCCACTGCAACACCGGCGATATTGCCCAAGCCCACCGTGCCCGACAGCGCCGTGGCCAAGGCCTGGAAATGGCTGACCTCGCCCGCATCCTTGGGGTCGGAAAAATCGCCCCGCACAAGTTGCAGGGAATGACGGATGACCCGAAACTGAATGAAACCGAAATAGAGCGTCATCACGACGGCACCGACCACCAGCCACAGCACGATCCAGGGAAAGCTGGTGCCGGGCAGCGGGGCGAAGATGAAATTGACGAACCAGCCGGTCGTGGACGCAAAGACAGCGTTGATCGTTTCATCCAGTGCGCTGGCCTGGGCGGGCAGGGCGCTGAACAGCGTGGCGGCAGCAGCAGCCGCAAGACGGCAGACAGAGGCCGAACGTGAAGTATGGGTTTGCATCGGGTTCTCCTCTGGCATCACGGAACGATGGTGCAGGGCACCGGGGCCACCTGGGCCAGGGCACCCGCGACGGATCCGAACAGGCGTGACATGACGCCGGCCTGCCCGGTGCGACCGATCACGATCTGCCGCGCGCCGGTTTCCTGTGCGACTTCACAGATGGTGTCGGTGACATTGCCATAGCGGATCTGGGCATTGACCTTCAGCCCCGCGGCTTCCAGATCGGCCTTGATGGGCGCGACGATGGCGCTTTCCGCACGGGCCAGTTCCACCTTGCGACGGGCGTGGCGTTCCTCAACCTCGTCCGGTGTCAGGAAGGAATAGGGCGACCATTCCAGCACATGCAGCAACACCAGACTGCATTCCGCCCCCTGCACCAAAGCGGCGGCAAAATCAACCGCCCTGCGGCCCGCGGCAGAGCCGTCATAGGCCACGATGATCGTGTTAGACATCACAGACTCCCTTGTTACATGGACGGGGGTTTGGCCCCCGTTCGCACCCCCTGCCCCTCGCAGCGGGTGGGGCCTTATGACGCAGGTCGCATGGTGGTTTTTCCCGAATTGGCGGGCATGCTGGCAAGAACTTGCCAAAATCTTGTCTAAATTCTTTCATAATCGGTGTAAAATTCGGCCATGAAACATAATTTCGCAAAAATCTTGCTTGCAAGCGCAATGTTGCGCAGACAAGCCTAAACGCGAAAGCCTGACAGGGGGCTAACCGGAGCGCAACCTGTGCAGGTCCAAACACCTTCCAGGCCAGATCAAGGCCGATCGTGGCAACCTCCTTCATGGATGGCTCCCTTCATCAGCAGACGCGCCAGTGGCCTGCTGCCGGTCCCGTTCATCGCCCCAGCACACTTCGGCAACATCCAGGTCACGCGCGGCCTGCGCCACCGCAACGCCCCGGTCCCCGTCACCAGCCTTACGGCCTCGATCTTGAGCTCACGGCTGAACTTCCGTCTGGTCGCATCCACTCTCCGGTGCCTTGGTCACGATCTTCGTGTCCACGAAACCGGCAGTAGCCCGGTGAGGCACTTTACCCCGCACGCGAAATCGTCATGCTGGGCATGGATAAGCGTAGGCAAGTCGGGTGACCCCTGCTGCACGAACCGAGGGTGTGACATTGCGTGACTGGTTGATCCGAAATTCAGAAGCCTTGCAGGCCTTGGGCGCCATGGCTACGGCTTTCGCGGCGATGACCGCTTTGGTCGTGATCCCCTATCAGGTGGCTCAGGCCGACCGTATCCAGCGCGACCAGACCGCCCGCGAGATTTATCGCGAGTTTCTGAACCTGACCGTGCAAAAGCCCGAACTGGCCAATGCGGATTATTGCGCCCTGAAAGATCCGGGTCAAACCACGGCCTATGCCGCTTATGTCGAATATCTGATCTACACCGCTGAACAGATGATCGACACATCGCCCGAGTGGCGCACCCCCATGGCCAGCTATTTGGGTGACCATATGAGTTATCTCTGCTCGCAAGGCGTTTGGGATGCGCAATCCAAAGAGATCAAAGGTTTGATCGCCGAACTTGCGCTGAGCTGTGAAGCTGAGAAGCTCTGCGAATAGGAGCGGCCATAACCCGCCTTACCCTGCCTACTGAGGCGTCTTGTGACCCGGCATCCTTTTAAGCCCAGGGATTGCCTGGGGTTCGCGGCTGCTGCGGGGGCTTTTCTGGCTGGAAGAACAGGCTCTTACGGTTTCAGGCTGTCCGCTGCCGCCATGCCTGACAGGACGGCAGCATGTGCCGCACTGGAATACACCGGATCGCAGGCCTCCCCTGCGAAAACCAGACGCCCATTCCAGTCAGACCCAGAGAGAGCCTTGCGGGTTTTGGGGGTTGTGCCGGGGGCAGGGTAGGAATAGGCCCCAAGCGAATAGGGGTCTTGCCCCCAGCGGCTGATCTGCGCTGCCTTGGGCGCAGGAAAGTCGGCCCCGAACATCGCCTGCAACGCCTGATGGGCGCGGGCGATGATTTCGGCGTCAGAAAGAGTCTCGATCTCGCGCGCCTCGTTCCCGCCATGGAACGCCAGCAGGACCGGAAGCTTCTTGACCCGCGCGAGGCTGACCCATTGCGACCAATAGCCGGCCTCGGGGCCGACCCACTCGATCCAGTCCACATTCTCGGGCCAGGCAATCTTGTCGAACAAGAGCCAGGTCTTGTGCAAAAGCCCCATGCCGATGGTTTCGATGGCCGCCTGACGCTTTGGCGAAAGCCCGCCGTCAAAAGCGATGCTGCCCGCTTTCAGCACCCCCAAGGGCACTGTGACCACGGCATGATCGGCTGTCAGAGTTTCCCCTTGCGCCAGCGTCATGGCAACGCCGGCCCCGTCTCGTGCAATGGCGGTCACTGGCGATGCGGTCCTGATCGTCAACCCCTTGGCCAGATGCTGAATGATCTGATCATAGCCGGCCGGGAAAATGGCGTCCTCGCCATCATATTCCTCTCCCCCGTCGAAGTACCAGGCCGACGTGTCCTCCCAGGATGAACCGAACTCGGTATTGAGCCGCGCACCCAAAACATGTTGAATCTGACGGCGCAGCGCTGTGTCGGCAGATTTCCAGGCCTTGGTCGTCTCGATGGCCTGGCGAAGGGGAATGTCCGTCTCGCCCTTGTTCGCCTTGCTTCGTGCGGCCTTCATGATCGTGTCGGCTGCCTCATAGGCCGCATCCAGATCGACTTCGGCCCCGGTGGCGTCCAGCGCAATCGCAGCGTCAAAGCTGGTCTTGACGAATGCCGCCCCGGCCTCCTGGGCAAGTGTGGTCATCGGATTGCCGTCGATCCCATGAATCCAGCTGGCCCCCATATCCATCGGCATTCCGTCCCACATGCGCGAGGTCCATATCCGCCCGCCGATCCGATCCCGCGCTTCGATCACGGTCACATCGGCCCCGCTGGCCGCCAGCGCACGAGCGGCGGTCAGGCCCGAAAGGCCAGCCCCCACCACAGCGACCCTCTTGCCGCTGGCCCGCGCGGGAAGCGGGCGGGCGATCAGTGCAGACAGGCTGGCCATCAAGGCAGCAAGGGTGCAGCGGCGATTCAGGTGCATCGGATCTGCCTTCAGGCGGCATGCCCCAACTGGCTTGCCGATGCGGATAAATTCGCCAGACAGTGCCTGATTGTAAAGTGGTCTCCACATCCCGCCCTGCGACTGCCGTAAAGGCATGGTGTCATTGCCTGCGCGTGATGTCAGCGTTGCGGGTCGGTTGACTTCATCTGATGTCGCCTGCAACCCTTGCATGACGATTGCGGGAATTTCGGATGTTCACTTACCTTGGTCATTGCCATGCGATGCGGCAGGGCGCGCATATGCGGTTTGTGGCGGCGGTATTCTGCGCGGACAGGGGTGAATTTGAAGCTCCGGTGCGCACCGAACTGGCCGCGCGCGGATACCAGCTTGAGGGCTGCGATACGGTTTTGCCGGCTGACGACTGGATCGCCCTGCACCCGGCATCAAATGGCAAGCAGCTTGCTGCGATGGTCGGGCTTGAGCGCCCGGTCGTGCTGTCGGACATGCGGCCTGTCGAATACATTGAGCAGATC
>CALKAA010000186.1 GCA_937983495.1 uncultured Gemmobacter sp.
CCTCCCTCGCGGAAATCGCCGCCGCCCCCCGCCCCGGCCTCCACACGCTCTATATCTCGCCGCTCAAGGCCCTCGCTGCCGACATCCGCCGCAACCTGCGCCGCCCGGTCGAGGGCGCGGGCCTGCCCATCCGCATCGAGGATCGCACCGGCGACACCACCTATACCCAACGCCGCCGCCAGCGCGCCGACCCGCCGCATATCCTGCTCACCACACCCGAAAGCCTCGCGCTGCTGCTCAGCTACGAGGACGCGCCGCGCATCTTCGCGGGCCTGCAACGCGTGGTGATCGACGAAATCCATGCCCTTGCCGAAAGCAAGCGCGGCGATCAGCTCATGCTCGCCCTCGCCCGCCTCGCCACGCTCAGCCCCGGCCTGCGCCGCGTCGGCCTCTCAGCCACCGTGGAAGACCCGCCCGCGCTCGCGGCCTTCATGGGTGGGGCCGAGATCCTGCTGGCCGATCCGGGGCCGGAACCCGATATCTCCATGCTGGACACCGAGGCCCCGCCGCCTTGGGCCGGGGGCGGCGGGCGCTATGCCATTCCCGCGATCCTTGACGAGGTGAAACGCCATCGCACCACCCTGATCTTCCACAACACCCGCGCGCAGGCGGAAATCTTTTACCACCACCTCTGGCTCGCCAATGAGGACAACCTGCCGATCGCCATTCACCATGGCAGCCTCGCACGCGAACAACGCGAGAAGGTCGAGGCCGCCATGGTCGCGGGCGCCTTGCGGGCCGTGGTCTGCACCGGCACGCTCGATCTCGGCATCGACTGGGGCGATGTCGATCTGGTCATTCAGGTCGGCGCGCCGAAAAACGTCAAACGCCTCGTGCAGCGTATCGGCCGCGCCAATCACCGCTACAACGCCCCCTCCAAGGCGCTGCTGGTGCCCGCCAACCGCTGGGAGGTGGTGGAATGTCACGCCGCACTGGAGGCCGTGCGCGCCCGCGATCTGGATGGCGAACCGCGCGGGCCGGGGCCGCTGGATGTGCTGTGCCAGCATATCCTCGCCACCGCCTGCGCCGGCCCCTTCGACGCCGCCACCCTTTACGCCGAGGTCACCACCGCAGGCCCCTACCGCGCCCTCGCCCGCGCCGATTTCGACGCCTGTCTGGAGTTCTGCGCCACAGGCGGTTACGCCCTGCGCGCCTATGACCGCTGGCAGCGCCTGATGTTGCGAAATGACAAATGGACCCTGCGCGACCCCCGCTCTGCCGCCGTGATCCGGCAGAATCTGGGCACCATCATCGACATCGAAACCCTGAAAGTGCGCCTCAAATCCCGCATGGGCGGGGTGCCGCTGGGCGAGGTCGAGGAAGGCTTCGCCGCCTCGCTCACCCCCGGCGACACCTTCCTGATCGGCGGCGAGGTGGTGCGCTATGAGGGCTTGAACGAGCTGACAGTGGAGGTCAGCCGCGCCCCCGGCCGCGATCCGAAAGTGGCGGTGTTCAACGGCACCAAATTCGCCACCTCCACCCAGCTATCCGACCGCATCCTGCGCCTCTTGCAGCAGGAAAGCTGGCCCGACCTGCCCGCCCACACCGCCCGCTGGCTCTCGCTGCAACGCGAGGTCTCGCGCCTGCCCCAGCCCGACCGGCTGCTGGTCGAAAGTTTCCCGCAAGACGGGCGCGAACATCTCTGCCTTTACGGTTTCGCAGGCCGCAACGCGCAAGCCACCCTTGGCATCCTTGTGACCAAACGGATGGAGGAGGCAGGCCTCGCCCCCCTGGGCTTCGTCTGCACCGATTACGCCACGCTGATCTGGGGGCTGGAGCCGGTGACCCGCCTCGGCACCCTGCTGGCGTCTGAGGGCCTGCGCGAGGGGCTGGAGGGCTGGCTGGCCGGCAACGCCGTGATGAAACGCACCTTTCGCGCCTCGGCCATCATTGCGGGCCTGATCGAGCGCAGCCATCAGGGCCGCCGCAAATCCGGGCGACAGGCGACGTTTTCGTCAGACATCCTCTACGACACGCTCCGCCGCTTCGACCCCGACCACCTGATGCTGCGCATCACCCGGCAAGAGGCGATGCGCGGCCTCGTCGATTTCGCCCGCATCGAAGACCGCCTCGCCCGCGTGCAAACCCGCATCGACCTGATCCGGCTGAACCGCGTCACACCGCTGGCGGCACCGCTCTTCCTGGAACCCGGCAAAATCCCCGTCCACGGCGAAGGCCACGAGCGCCTCGCCGAAGCCACCGCCGCAAGGCTGATGCGGGAGGCGGGGTTGTGAGGGGGCTTACAAGTTACACATGGGGATTTTCGGCCCTCGCTGCCGCTGGACCCGATGCTTCGTGTTGTGATGCAGCATTCCAGAATACTACCTCGAATTTTCTTTTCAGTGTCCCCCAATGGCTTTAAGTTTCGCGCCAAGCTTCAGAAGAGGGTAAATGGTAGTGGACGAAAAGGACATTCTGGGACGAGCATTCGGACCCTATCAGTTTTTCAAGCAGCGAGAACGAGAGTTAACGCAAGAAGCAAAGAGGAGTGGCAACAAGCTTCCCAGACACCAAGTCTGGAGGCGTGAATACTACAGCTATCCATATTTGATCCTAGAGACAGACGAACACATTACTGAACGCTTCTCCGACATAATATCGAACATTGTCGATATTTCGACTGACTGCAAAATAGTTCCCACGCCAGCTATGGAAAACGACGCCCGACTCATACGGATCTTTACTGAGATTATTGAAGAAACTAACTGGCGAGGTGCTCTAACTCCTGATGTAGCAAGAAAGGCCGCCAACCCAATTGGTGCATACTTCAAAGACGGGATTCCTCTCGGATGCAGGATGTTCGGGCACAGACAGCATATCCCTGGAAAGTGGATCGTTAAATACTCGAAAGCGGTGTATGTGAGTGACATGTTGAAATTTGGCAGGTTCCGAATTTCGCCGGCTAGTGAATATTCAAAGGGAAGTTACATCAAAGCTATCAAGGACCTTGAGACCGCGCGACCATACAAGTTGAAGGCTCTCTCCGATCTATTGAAAGGTGTGGACACCGTCGACGCGCAAGGAATGACGATTAAGATTGAAAATGGCTTCATCCCTATGCAATTTATGGTTGATGATTACTTTTTGTTCTCAAGCTGCAAAGAAATAGACAGACGAATGCCGACAGACTTTGAGGCAGACGCCGCGCTGATTGTAAAAAACAGGTCTGAGTTTGTGAAACGATTAAAGAAGGCAATGTTGGAGCAGTTTCCGACATGGCAGTTTCTGGAAGGTGAAGTATATTATTACGATCCTTACAACGACGTCCCTAGAAGCCGGAACCAAGAGTTTTGGAAACACTTTTCGTACTCATACCAAAAGGAACACCGCTGTGTCCTTCGCCCAAGACGGCAGAATTTTGGGGAGTTGGCCCCGTTCTTTGTAGAACTTGGGCCTCTCGGGGACATCGCTGAAGCAATCTATGCTAAATAAGGTGGCTTCCCTTCCAGGCACGCGGACTGAGCCACTCATCTGTAATCCCCAAACGCCTTCAGCAAGCCAATTCCGGAACCTTCCCAAGCCAACTTCCTCTTTCATTGATTGAGCGTTTTTTGCTGTTCTGCAGCAAAGGTCCGCTTTCCGCCCCTTAATGACGGCCATCCTCCCCCAAGGATTGCCCCCCCGGCGCGCGCGCGACTACCGTGATGCTCAGATGCTCATGGATACCCCGGACGAGACCCTTGCCCTAGCCGCGCAAAGCAGTGACCGCAACGCCTTTGCGGCGCTGGTCACGCGGCATCATGACCGGGTCCATGGTCTGGGCTGGCGGCTCACTCGGCGGCGGATGCGCAGGACATCTCCGCCGCCCTGCCCGCCAAGCTCGCCAGCTTCCACCATGCGGCCCGCTTCACCGTCGTCAGATGACCCGCGCTGGTGCCGCCGTTTCTGGACCCCGGCAAAATCTCCGTGCAAGG
>CALKAA010000187.1 GCA_937983495.1 uncultured Gemmobacter sp.
GTGGCCGAGCCGGGCGAGCGCATGGTGCGCTTTGCCGCCGCGCTGGTGGCCCCCTATGCAGGGTTTACCGCCGCGCTGTGGCTGGCGCTGGTGATGGCGGGGGAGACCGGCTTTCACGGCCTGTGTCTTGCCATGGCCACGATTTCGACCTCGGGCATCCTGCCGGACGGAATGACCGGCACGGCAGGCTCTGGCATGGTGGGCGAGGGGTTGGTGGCGGTGCTGCTCTGCCTTGGGCTCACGCGGCGCGCCTATCCGGGGTCGCTGTTCGATGATCACGACCTGCCCTTGCGCCGTGACCCGGAAATTCGGTTGGCCGCCGTGATCATTCTGACGGTGACGGCGATCTTGTTGCTGCGCCATTGGGGCGGGGCCGCCAAATTTGCCGATGCGGGCGATCTGGGGGCCATGTTGGCGGCGGGTTGGGGGGCGGCCTTTACCGCGCTGTCCTTCCTCAGCACCACCGGCTTTGCCTCTGCCGAATGGGAGACGGCACGGCTGTGGTCGGGGATGGAGACCCATGGCCTGATCCTGCTGGGCCTGGCCATCATGGGCGGCGGGGTGGCAACCACGGCAGGGGGCGTCAAATTGCTCCGGGTTTATGCGCTGGTCTTGCAAGGGCAGGGCGAGTTGCAGCGGCTGGTTCATCCGCGCGTGGTCACCGGGGGCGGCACGCTGGCGCGACACCTGCGCGGAGAGGGCGCACGCATGGCCTGGGTGTTCTTCATGCTGTTTGCGATCTCGATTGCCGTCGTCACGGCGGCGCTGACGCTGGCGGGCCTCGATTTTGAAACGGCCCTGATTGCCGGGCTGGCCGGGTTGACCACCACCGGGCCTTTGATCGTGCATGCCGCCGAAATGCCGATCCGGTTGATGGACATGCCCCTTGCGGCCAAGGCGATTCTGGGAGGGGCCATGGTGCTGGGCCGGATCGAGGCCCTTGCGCTTCTGGCGGTGCTGGCACCGCAATCCTGGCGTCGCTAAGCGTTAACAGCCGGTTTTTTGGGCTGGAATCTCCCGCTTTTGCCGGACATACTGAGGGGGTCCGTCACCGAACAGGGGGGATGGGCGCAAGGACGACCCGCGCGACATAAAAAAAGGCAAAACAAAAATGGCTGCCGACAAACAGAATTTGCAGGACGCATTCCTCAACCATGTGCGCAAGGCAAAGATTCCGGTTACAATTTTCCTCATCAATGGCGTCAAACTTCAGGGGGTAATCACCTGGTTTGACAATTTCTGCGTGCTGCTGCGCCGCGATGGCCAGTCGCAACTGGTCTACAAACATGCGATCTCGACCATCATGCCGGGCGCACCCATCAACCTTTACGAAGGTGAAGACTGATTTCGGACCAGCCTGAAGACGACGATTTCGACCCGTTCCATGAAGATGGCGGGATCGAAGCCTATGAAACCGCGGCGGCACCGGTGCGGGCCTGGATCTTGCACCCGGACATCAGGGCCGAACGCTCGCGCCGTCTGCCCGAACACGGGCTGGCGGAGGCTGTGTCACTGGCCGGTGCCTTGCCCGGCATGGAAGTGTTGGGGGCGGAGGTGGTGCGCCTGTCGCGCATTCATCCCGGCACGCTGTTCGGCTCGGGCAAGCTGGACGAGTTGAAGACGCGCTTCAAGGCTGAAGGGGTGGAGCTGGTGCTGGTGGATGGCCCGGTTTCGCCCATTCAGCAACGCAATCTGGAGAAGGAATGGGGCGTCAAGCTCTTGGACCGGACCAGCCTGATCCTGGAGATTTTCGCCGATCGCGCCCGCACCCGCGAGGGTGTGTTGCAGGTGGAGCTGGCCGCGCTGAGCTATCAGCGCACGCGGCTGGTGCGGGCCTGGACCCACCTTGAGCGCCAGCGTGGTGGTTTCGGTTTCGTGGGTGGCCCCGGCGAGACGCAGAAAGAGGCCGACCGGCGCGCGATTGACGATCAGGTGATCCGCATCAAGCGGCAGTTGGAAAAGGTGGTCAAGACGCGCGAGCTGCATCGCAGCGCCCGCCGCAAGGTGCCGTTTCCGATTGTCGCGCTGGTGGGCTATACCAATGCCGGGAAATCAACGCTGTTCAACCGGGCGACCGGGGCGGATGTGTTGGCGAAAGACATGCTGTTCGCCACGCTGGACCCGACGATGCGCGGTGTCACGCTGCCCTCGGGGCGCAAGGTGATCCTGTCGGATACGGTGGGGTTCATCTCTGACCTGCCGACACAGTTGGTGGCGGCCTTCCGCGCCACGCTGGAGGAAGTGCTGGAGGCCGATCTGGTGCTGCATGTGCGCGACATTGCCCACCCGGAAAGCGCCGAGCAGGCGGCGGATGTGGCGGATATTCTGGCAAGTCTGGGCGTGAAGGACAGCACGCCGATGTTCGAGATCTGGAACAAGCTGGACCTGCTGCCCGCCGATACGCAGGCCGGGTTGCAGGCGCAGGCGGCGGCGCGTGAGCGGGTGTTTGCGGTTTCCGCCCTGACCGGCGAGGGTCTGGACCGGCTGTTGGCCGCGATCTCGGGCGCGTTTGACGAGCCGAAGACCAAGGCCCGTATCACCCTGCCATTCAGCGACGGTCGCCGCCATGCGTGGCTGCATGCAGAGGGCGTGGTGCGTGCCGAAGAACAGGGCGAAGATGGCTGGGTGCTGGAGGTCGAATGGACCGACCGGCAAGAGGTGCGCTGGCGGGGGCTGTGAAGTCCTTGCAGTGACCTTGGGTTCGCGCGGATCAGGGGTTCGGGCGGATCAGGAAAAGCACTGCTTTTCCCCGCCCGCTAGCACAACGCTTCCGCAAGACCCTATCCACCAGATATGACAGAGGCCAGCGCCCGCCC
>CALKAA010000188.1 GCA_937983495.1 uncultured Gemmobacter sp.
ACCACCGAGATCTACACTCTTTCCCTACACGACGCTCTTCCGATCTGCCGATCATACCGGCGTGCCAGACAGCTTTCGCGGCACCGGCGCGGGGCTCGCGCTGGTCACCCGCATGGTCGAGGATGCGCGCACGGAAGGCGTGAAGATCATGCCGCTTTGCCCCTTCGTGAATGCCACCCGCAAGAAGCACCCCGAATGGGCGGATGTCTTCGCCGTCTGATCAGCCGCCCGCAGCGATGATGCGGAACACGCAAGGGTCGGAAAAGATCTCGGGCGGGGTCTGGCACAGGCCCTGCGCCACCTGCCATGCCGCCAGCACCTTGGGCACATAATCGCGGGTTTCAGGATAGGGCGGGATGCCGGAATTGGCGTCCACTGCCCCCTCGCCCGCATTATAGGCCGCCAGCACCATCAGCGGGTCACGGTCAAACCGCTTCATCAGCCAATCCAGATAGGCCACCCCGCCCTTGATATTCTGGGCGGGATTGGTGCTGTCGCTGACGCCAAAGCGCTCGGCTGTGGCGGGGATCAACTGCATCAACCCCTGCGCCCCGGCATGGCTGACCGCATCGGGCCGCCCGGCGCTTTCAATGCCGATCACGGCCAGCACCAGCGCGGGCGACACTTCGGTGCCAATGGTGGCTTTCAGAATATCGGTGCCATAGGTCTCGGCGATCTTCTGCATATGTTGCATGCGCGGCGCATTGACCTGGGTGCCTTTTGGCCCTTTCGACAGCGTGGCCATGGCCAGCGGATAGCGCCCCGCCACCGCCTCGCGCGCCGTGGGCACCGCATCCCAGAACCAGCTATAGGTCGCAGCGACCTTCACCTGATCGGCAGGCACCTGCGGCGCGGCAGAGGGATCGGTCTGCGCCGATTGCGCCTCTTTTTCGCGGTCCACCTTGGGCGAGGCCGCCAGACGGCGCGCCTGCTCCTCCGGGTCGATCTGCACCGTGATCCGCTTGGCCCCCGGCTTCGGGCGGCCATGGGCCCCCGGAATGCCGATGCGTTTGAAGGTGAAATCCTCAAAGGGCGGCGGTTCGGGCTTTTCCGGCTCGGGTGCCGCTTCTGGGGCGGCTTCGGCTTCATTCAGGGGAATCGCCTCTGCGCCTGTTTCAGGGGCGAGCGGGGCCGAATCTGCGGCTGATTGCGCAAAAACACAAGCATTCCAAGGCGTTGACACCAAAGCCAACGCCAGACCCGTCAGAATCAGCCCTTGCAGAGCGCCTGTATTCCGTCCCCTGCTCATGGGGTTCACTGCCCGTTTTCCGGTTTTCTATGCAAAACCTTCGCAGAATCCCCGCCGCCGATCCAGCAAAACAGCGCCAACACCCCCTCAATCGTGGCGATTTCGCCGCAATTGTGCCCCGATTGCCCCGATTTACCGCCCCACAACGGCAGGTTCCACTTGGTTAAGAAAGTTTTAACAAGGCAGTTTCAACAGCTTGCACGATTTCTGCGGATTTTTGGGGGAAACCTTTTTCGGCCCAAATGCCTCCCAACTCCCGCCACCATTGGGGGGCTATATGAGCCCATGCCGCAGCGAACAGCGGATCGGAACAGAGGCCGGTCAGAACGCGAAGCGAGGCGGTAGTAACAGAGCAAACGCGAAAACCAAGGGACTGAGACCATGAAACTGCTGAACATCTTCAAAAACTTCGCCAAAGACGAGTCGGGCGCCGTGACCGTTGACTTCGTGGTGCTGACCGCTGGCATCGTGGGCCTCGGCATCCTGATCGTCTCGGCCGTGACCCCGGAAGTCGAAGCCACCGCTGACCAGATCGCCGCCGACATGCAGGAAGCCCGCACCCTCGGCCGCAACTGATCTGAGACGCCACGTTTGATCCAAACGTGACTGGCAGGCTGCGGCACCGAAAGGGCCGCAGCCTGTTGCATGAAGGGTCCGGCAGAAAGCAAGAGACCTGACCGAATTGACCGACCGAGGCAGGTGACCATGACGCGCAGACTAGCACATTTCCTGCGATGCGAAGACGGAGCCGTGACGGTCGATTTCGTCGTTCTGGCTGCTGCTATCGCAATCATGGCACTGGGCGCGATCACCGTGATTTTTTCCGAGGGCATGCTGTATGGCGACGTGATCGCCGAACTGATTGCAAGCGCCCTGCGGTCTTGACCGCGACTGGAAGGCCGCGCGGGGGTGTCCTGCGCGCACCACCGAACATGAAGGATGAGTGAAATGCAGGCGATGCGTGTGGGGGTTCTGGTGGCCGGTGTGGCATTGGCCGGGGCCGCTGTCTATATGGTGCAACAATATGTGGGCCAGGCACAGGCGCAACTGGATCGCGACCGCCAGACCCTCAAGGAAATCGGCCCTCTGGAAAAGGTCTATGTGGTCAAGAAGCCGGTGAATTACGGCGACCCGCTGACCGCCGAGGACGTGCAGACGATTTACTGGCCGAAAAGCGCGCTGCCCGAGGGGGTCTTTACCCCCGAGGAGCCGCTGTTCGCCGATGGCAAGGCCGACCCGCGCTATGTATTGCGCCAGATGGAGGCTTTTGAGCCGGTTCTGGCTGTCAAGGTCACAGAACAGGGCGAGACCGCCGGTCTGACCTCCATGCTCAAACCCGGCCAGCGCGCCTTTGCCATCAAGTTCGGCGATGCGGGCGGGGCGACCAATATGATGCAGGCCGGCAACTTCGTCGACATTTACTGGACCGGCGTCGATATGAACGGGATCGACAAGACCATGCTGATCGAAGGCTCGGTCGAGGTGATCGCGGTGGATCGCACCGGGGCCAAGGGCAAAGGGGCGGAGCGCGACATCGCGGCCCCCAAGGCGATGACCGTGGCGGTCACGCAGGAACAGGTGGCCCGGCTGACCCAGGCTCAGGCATCGGGCAGCCTCTCGGTGTCGCTGGTGGCCAAGCCCGATCAGGGCGTGGCGTCCGGCCCGGTCGAAATCGACACTTCCATCTTCGGCAAGCGCGCCGAAGAGGCAGCGCCGGTGATCGAGGAAACCGCAAAGGTCTGCACCGTGCGCAAGCGCGTGGGCACCGAGGTCATCGAAGACCCGATCCCCTGCACCAACTGATAGACAAGCGAAGCGGGCGCACCCCATCATCTGGGGCTGCGCCCATCGTGATTTATGGCAACTGCGGCGCTTTTGCGACTTATCCACACGAGCTTGTCGTCACAACACTTTGATTATTGCAAAAAAATGCCACATCCGGCATTTTAGCATTCAAAATGGGCATCAAGACCCGATACCGAGGCGTGATCCGAAAGGCAGGTCACATGCAGTTCAAGACGATTTTTGGCGCGGGTCTCATGGGCCTCGCCTTCGCGACTTCCGCGATGACACCCCTTCTGGCGCAGAACCTGCGCGTCATGGAAGGCAGAGCTTCGGCGCCGTTGAACGTGCCGATGAACCGCGCCGTTGTCGTGGAAAGCGACGTTCCCTTTGCAGAATTGTCGATTGCCAATCCTGGCATCGCTGACATTTCGACCCTGACCGACAAGTCGATCTATGTGCTGGGCAAGGCACCGGGGCGCACCACGCTCACGCTGCTTGCTGCCGATGGCAAGCTGATCTCGAATGTCGAGGTGCAGGTGTCGCCTGATGTGGCCGAGTTCAAGGAACGCCTGCGCCAGATCATCCCTGGCGAGAATATCGAGGTCCGCACCGCCAATGACGGTATCGTGTTGTCGGGCGTCGTCTCATCGGCCGCCAAGCTGGACCGCGCGCTGGATCTGGCTGAACGCTATGCCCCGGAACGCGTCTCGAACCTGATGAGCGTAGGCGGCACCCAGCAGGTCATGCTGAAAATCCGCTTTGCCGAGATGCAGCGCTCTGTCTCCAAGAACCTGTCCTCCTCGCTGGCGATTGCTGGCGGCAATACGGTGGGTGTGAACGCCGAAACCGGCACCTGGTTGCAGGGTGACAACGGCATTGCCAACGGTACCATCACGGCGCGCGACAATACGAATTCGGCCATGGCTCTGGGCTTCACCGCCGGATCGCTGCAATTCGGCGTGCTGCTGGAAGCGCTGGAATCCAAAGGCGTCGCCCGCACCCTGGCCGAGCCGAACCTCACCGCCCTGTCGGGGCAGGAGGCCAAGTTCCTGGCCGGTGGCGAATACCCGATCCCGGTGGTGGACAGCGACGGCATCAGCGTCGAATACAAGCCCTTCGGTGTGGAGATGAACTTTACGCCGGTCGTGGTCGATGGCGATCTGATCAACCTTCAGATCAATGCCGCCGTGTCCTCGATCGACACCTCGATCACCATGCAAAGCGGCGGCTTCAGCGTGAACGCCTTCAAGCGCCGCGAGACCTCGACCACGGTCGAGATGCGCGATGGCGAGAGCTTTGCCATTGCCGGCCTGTTGCAGGATGACTTCCGCGACCTGAACGGGCAAGTGCCGTGGCTGGGCGATATTCCGGTGCTGGGCACCCTGTTCCGCAGCGCCGAATATCAGCGCTCGCAATCGGAACTGGTCATCATCGTGACGCCGCATCTGGTGACACCGACCCGTGGCGAGGCCCTGGCCCTGCCGACCGACCGCGTGCGCCTGCCCACCGAAAAAGAACTGTTCCTGTTCGGCAAGGTGGCTGGCTCCAAAGGCCCGGCCAGCGAAGTGGCCCGGCAGGACTATACCAGCCCTTATGGCTATGTGATGGAGTAAGGCCATGCGGGGGCAAATGCGACTTTTCCTGACCCTTTCGACCGTTTTGGCGCTGGCTGGCTGCGGTGACATGCACCGCGAGGCGGGTGCCGAAGTGGATGGCGGCACCTTCGGCAATGCGACGATGAACAATTCGCTGGTGCAGACCGGCGCGATTGATGCGCAATCCATCATGGCACAACGCTTCGCCCGCGAAGTGCCCGCGACCATCACCTTCCCGTTCAACTCGTCCGAGCTGACCGGAGAGGCCCGCGCCGTGCTGGACCAGCAAGCCATGTGGATGCGCCAGTTCCCCGAGCTGCGCTTCTCGGTTTACGGCCACACCGATCTCGTGGGCGGCAATGGCTACAATCAGGCGCTTGGCAAGCGCCGCGCCAAGGCTGTGGTCGCCTACCTCGCCTCGCGGGGCATCTCGACGGCGCGTGTCGATGCGCTGGTGTCTTTCGGCAAGACGCAGCCGGTGGTCAACACCCTCTCGCCCGAAGAACGCAACCGCCGCACCGTGACAGAGGTTTCGGGCTGGTCCAAGGGCAACGGCCAATTGCTGAATGGCAAATACGCGGCCATCATCGCGCGCGAATATGTGGTCTCGGCCCGCCCGGCCATCGAGCCGCCGACGGAAGTTGCGCAACTGACCATCAACAGTAACTGAGTTACTCCACAATCTGCGCGTGCAAGGCAGGCCTTCGGGCCTGCTTTTTGCCTTTCTTCCCCTGGAAATCCGGCCCATGGTTTTTTCCAACGCCGCGATAATTCCCAGTTTCACGACGATTTAGCCCCAATATCGCCCAAGTTACCCGGCAGTTTCGGATCAATTGAACGCAACTGCGCGGGGCCAATCCCGGGCACGGCGGTCCGGAGCGTGATTCTCCGTCCGACGATCAGCGAAGGACTTGAGGCAAATGACGAGTGTGGCCAATCTTCAACCCGAACCCGCGCCCATTCTGGCGTGCACCATTTCGCGCGACGTGCAGAATTTCGAGCTGCTGATCGACGATATGGAGCAGGAACTGGGCGAAAACTGGGGTGATCTGTCCTTTGAGGATGCCCTCATCTTTCTGGAACAGCCCGAAGGGGCCGCGCTGCAATTCGTGGCCGTGGCGGTAGACGCCCAGGATGAAGCCGATCTCAGCCGCATCTCCGACATCATCCGCACCGCCAAGATGCGCAATATCCGTGTCGTGCTGATCGCCGATCAGGTCAGCCCGGTGGCGTTGCACCAGTTGCTCCGCCTTGGCGCAGACGATTTCGGCTGGCGCGGG
>CALKAA010000189.1 GCA_937983495.1 uncultured Gemmobacter sp.
CATCGAGCGGGCGGTGTTCAGGTTGAGTGCGGCGATCCGCTCGGCGCTGGCAAGAGCGAGCGGGCAGGGGCAATGCCGGGGGCCTCGGCCCAAAGCGGCGCTGCCGCCCCTGCCAGAAGCCCCGCCAAGATGCCGCGCCGTGTCAGTGTCATGCCGAGACTCACCCGTTGTTGTTCGCCCCCTGCCTTAGCGCCGCTGCGCGCGGGCTTCAATTCACCAATGATTGCTGCTATGCGCCGCGTTTCTTGCCGCCCGGAGGCCCTGCCGCATGACCACCGCCCTCACCACGATTGACGCGCTGGACGCGGCGGGGCTTGCGACGGGCCTAGCGACGGGCGCGAAGCGTGAGGTGTTGGAGCAGGTGGTGGAGCGGTTTCGGCTGCGGATCACGCCGGAGATGGCGGGGGTGGCAAGCCGCGGTGTGGCGGCGCAATTCGTGCCCGATGCGCGCGAGCTTGTGACGCGGCCGGAGGAGTTGACCGACCCGATTGGCGACCGCCGGTTCAGCCCGGCACCGGGCCTGACGCATCGTTACGCCGACCGGGTGATTTTGGCGGTGACGCAGGCCTGCGAGGTTTATTGTCGTTTCTGTTTCCGGCGGGAAACCGTGGGCGCGGCGGGGGTGCTGCCCGAGGGCGAGTTTCAGCAGGCGCTGGACTATATCGCCCGGACGCCCGCGATCCGCGAGGTGATCCTGACCGGGGGCGACCCGCTGTCGCTGTCGCCCCGGCGATTGGAAAGCGTGTTGGCGCGGCTGGAGGCGGTGCGGCATGTGGACAGCTTGCGCATCCATTCCCGCGTGCCGGTGGTGGCGCCTGGGCGGATGGATGGGGCGATGCTGGCCGCGCTCGACCGCGAAAAGCCGGTGCATCTGGTGATCCATACCAACCATCCCGACGAGATGACGCCTGCCGCGCAGGCGGCCTTGCGGGCGCTGAGCCGGGCCGGGGTGGCGATGTTCTCGCAATCGGTGCTGCTGAGGGGCGTGAATGATGATGCGGATGTGCTGGAGGCGCTGTTTCGTGGCCTGATCCGCAACCGGGTGAAGCCCTATTATCTGCATCACTGCGATCTGGCCGAGGGCACCAGCCATTTCCGCACCACGATTGCGGAAGGGCGCGCGCTGATGGCGGAGCTGAAACGGCGGCTCTCGGGCCTCGCCCTGCCGGCCTATGTGCTGGATATTCCGGGCGGGGCGGGCAAGGTGGGGCTGATGGGCGCCGCTGCCGAGGAAGGCCCGGAGGGGTGGGTGGTGACCGACCGCAATGGCGCGCGGCACTTGTATCAAGACCCGGAGCGGGGGTGAGCCTTACATGAACTGCTCATGCGTCAGCCGTTCCTCCAGCCCGTGACCGGGATCGAACAGGATGCGGTGACGGATCGAGGGTTCCGAGCGGATTTCCACGCTGATGACATCGCGGAAAGACCGGCTGTCGGCATCGGCCATGACGGGGCGTTTGGCGGCCTCCAGCACGTCAAAGCGCACCACGGCGGTTTTCGGCAGCAGCGCGCCGCGCCAGCGCCGGGGGCGGAAGGCGGCCATGGCGGTGAGGGCCAGCACGTCTGACCCCATCGGCAGGATCGGGCCATGGGCGGAGTAGTTATAAGCGGTGGAGCCCGCGGGGGTGCAAAGCAATGCCCCATCGCAGACCAGTTCCGGCATCCGCTCGCGCCCATCCACGCTGATGCGGAGTTTCGCGGCCTGCGGCCCTGCACGCAACAGGCTCACCTCATTGATGGCCAGCGCGTGATGCTGCCGCCCGTTCGCCGCCACGGCGGTCATGGCAAGCGGGTTGATCACGGTTTCCTCGGCGGCGCGCAGCCGGGCCTCCAGCGCGTCTTCATTATAGGCGTTCATCAGAAAGCCGATGGTGCCGCAATTCATGCCGTAAACCGGCAGGTTCAGGCTTTGGGTTTCATGCAGGGTTTGCAGCATGAAGCCATCGCCGCCAAGCGCCACGATGGTCTCGGCCGATTTCACCGGCTCGTCGCCATAGCGCGCGGCAAGGGCGGTATAGGCGGCCAGCGCGGTCGGGCTTGTGCTGGCGCGAAAGCTGATGCGCATGGGGGCCTCCGTTCACGGGCACAGTCTTGGGCCGGGGGGCGGGCAATGGCAAGAGGGGGCGCAGCGGATTTGCCCTGTGTCGTTTTCTGCCCTTCCCCAAGGGCCGCCTTCTGGTCTAAGGGAACGCGCAACGGCCCATGCTTCCAGGAGACGCCCATGACCGCCCGCGATACCGGCTTCTTTACCGAAACCCTCGCTTCCCGCGACCCTGAGCTTTTCGGCTCGATCACCTCGGAACTTGGCCGTCAGCGCCATGAGATCGAGCTGATCGCCTCGGAAAACATCGTCAGCCGCGCCGTGATGGAAGCGCAAGGCTCGGTGATGACCAACAAATATGCCGAAGGCTATCCGGGCAAGCGCTATTACGGCGGCTGCCAGTTTGTCGATGTGGCGGAAAACCTGGCGATCGAGCGCGCCAAGCAATTGTTCGGCTGCGCTTTTGCCAATGTGCAGCCCAATTCCGGCAGCCAGGCCAACCAGGGCGTGTTCAACGCGCTGCTGAAGCCCGGCGACACCATTCTGGGCATGAGCCTGGATGCTGGCGGCCACCTGACCCATGGTGCCGCCCCGAACCAGTCGGGCAAGTGGTTCAAGGCCGTGCAATATGGCGTGCGCAAGCAGGATCTGGAGCTGAACTATGATCAGCTTGCGGAACTGGCTGCCGAGCACAAGCCGAAGATGATCATCGCGGGCGGCAGCGCCATTCCGCGCATCATTGATTTCGCCAAGATGCGCGAGATTGCGGATTCGGTGGGCGCTTACCTGCTGGTGGACATGGCGCATTTCGCCGGTCTGGTGGCGGCGGGCCTCTATCCCTCGCCCTTCCCGCATGCGCATGTGGCGACGACCACCACCCACAAAACCCTGCGCGGCCCGCGCGGCGGCATGATCGTCACCAATGACGAAGAGATCGCCAAGAAGGTGAACTCGGCCATCTTCCCCGGCATTCAGGGTGGTCCGCTGATGCATGTGATTGCCGCCAAGGCCGTGGCCTTTGGCGAGGCGCTGCGTCCCGAGTTCAAGGATTACCAAGCGCAAGTGATCGCCAATGCCAAGGCGCTGGCCGATCAGCTGATGAAGGGCGGCCTGGATATCGTCACCGGCGGCACCGACACCCACCTGATGCTGGTGGACCTGCGCCCGAAAGGCGTGAAGGGCAATGCGACCGAGAAAGCGCTCGGCCGCGCGCATATCACCTGCAACAAGAACGGTATTCCGTTCGACACCGAAAAGCCGACCATCACCTCGGGCGTGCGTCTGGGCACCCCGGCGGGCACCACCCGCGGCTTTGGTGAGGCCGAGTTCCGCCTGATCGCGGATTGGATCGTCGAAGTGGTGGACGGTCTGGCCGCCCATGGCGAAGACGGCAATGCCGAGGTCGAAGCCGCCGTGCGCGCCAAGGTCGAGGCACTGTGCGAGAGGTTCCCGATCTATCCGGGTCTGTGATCTAAGACAGATAGGTGAAAGGCCCCGGCAGCGTCCGGGGCCTTTTGCGTTTCGCTTCCCCCTACACAGCCGCCCCGCCTGTGCCTATCTTGGCGGGGCAGAAGGGGAAATACCGTGGCATTGAGTGATTTGACCGACCAGTTGGGCCGCTCGCTTGAGGGGCTGGTGTCCACCGTGACCGAGCCCTTTGCCGATACGGTGGTGCGGCTGGGGGTGACGGGCCTGTCGCGGGCGGGCAAGACGGTGTTTCTGACCGGGCTGGTGGCGAACCTGCTCGACCGGGGCCGGATGCCGCAGTTGAAGGCCGAAAGCGCCCGGCGGATCGAGGCCGCCTATCTGCAACCGCAGCCCGATGACACCGTGGCGCGGTTCGAGTTTGAAAACCATCTGGCGGCGCTGACCGGCGACGCGCCGCATTGGCCGGAAAGCACGCGGAGTGTGTCGGAACTGCGGTTGTCGTTCCGGGTGAAGCCATCGGGGTTGTTGGCGGGCTTGCGCGGGCAACAGGTGGTGCATCTGGATATTGTCGATTACCCCGGCGAATGGCTGCTGGATCTGGCCTTGCTGGACAAGACCTATGCCGAATGGGCCGATGACGCGCTGACGCGGATGGCCAGGCGTCCGATGGGGGCAGAGTATCTGGCGCAGGCGCGGGCCGAGGATGGATCGCTGCCGCATGACGAGATGCGCGCGCAGGGGCTGGCCGCTGATTTCACCGCCTATTTGCAGGCGGCCCGGGCGGCGGGCTGGTCGGATTGCACGCCGGGGCGGTTCTTGCTGCCCGGCGATCTGGCGGGCAGCCCGGTGCTGACCTTTGCTCCCATCCCTGAACCGGCAAGTGCCGGGCGCGGCAGCCTGTGGCGCGAGATGGACCGCCGCTATGAAGCCTATAAGGCCAAGGTGGTCAAACCCTTCTTCCGCCAGCATTTTGCGCGCATCGACCGGCAGGTGGTGCTGGTGGATGTGCTGGGCGCGATCCATGCCGGGCCGCAGGCGCTGGAGGATTTGCGGCAGACCATGGCGGAGATTCTGATGGCCTTCCGCCCCGGTCGGAATGGGTTTCTGTCAGAGATTTTGCTGGGAAGGCGGGTGGAAAAGGTGCTGTTCGCCGCCACCAAGGCCGACCATCTGCACCAGAACCAACATGCCGCGCTGACAGCCATTACCGAAGCGCTGGTGCGCGAGGCGCGCGACCGGGCGGCGTTTTCGGGGGCCGAGGTGG
>CALKAA010000190.1 GCA_937983495.1 uncultured Gemmobacter sp.
ACCCGCCCCCCGCAGGGCGGGCGCTGGCCGTGGGCTTCGGGCCCACGGCCCGAACTCGCCAACGTTTCAGCATGACCTCGGCGATGGCCTCGGCCATAGAGCGCGGGCTTACGCCGCTTTCTCGGTCAGCCTTGCGGGCAGACCGTTGGCCCAGGCGCTGATGGTGCCCGCGCCAAGGCAAACGAAGATGTCGCCGGGGCGGGCCTGTTCGCGGCAGAGGCGGGCGAGGTCGGCCTCATCCAGCGTGCTGCGGGCGTGGCGGTGGCCATGGGCAATCAGCCCCGCCACCAGATCATCGGCGCTGGCACCGGGGATCGGGTCTTCGCCCGCCGCATAGACCGGCGCGATGCCCACCACATCGGCCTCGTTGAAACAGGTGCAAAACTCCTCGAACAGCGAGGACAGGCGGCTGTAGCGATGCGGCTGATGCACCGCAATCACCCGCGCGCCATCGCGGCCTGCGATGGCCTGACGCGCGGCCTTGAGGACGGCGGCAATCTCCACCGGATGATGGCCGTAATCGTCGATGATGGTCACGCCATTCACCTCGGCCACTTTGGTGAAGCGACGGTTCACGCCGCCGAAATTCGCCAGCGCCTCGCGGATTTCATCCTTCTTCATGCCCAGATGCCGCGCCACGGCCACGGCGGAAAGTGCGTTGGACACGTTGTGATCGCCCGGCATGGGCAGGGTGCAGCCTTCGATTTTCGAACCTTCCCCCTCGCCTTGCAGCAGGATGTCGAAATGCGCCTTGCCATTTTCGAACTTCAGGTTCACCGCCCGCACATCGGCCTGCGCGTTGAAGCCAAAGGTCACCACGCGGCGGTCGGTCACGCGGCCGACCAGCGCCTGAACCTCCGGGTGATCGGTGCAGCAGACGGCCAGACCGTAGAACGGGATGTTCGAGACAAAATCGTAGAAGCCTTTGCGCAGGGCATCAAAGCTGCCCCAATGCTCCATATGCTCGGGGTCGATATTGGTGACGATGGCAATGGTGGCGGGCAGGCGGTTGAAGGAGCCGTCGCTCTCATCGGCCTCGACCACCATCCACTCCCCTGCCCCGGCCCGCGCATTGGAGCCGTAAGCATGGATCACGCCGCCATTGATGACGGTCGGGTCCAGCCCGCCTTTGTCCAGCAGGGTGGCGACCATGGTGGTGGTGGTGGTTTTGCCATGGGTGCCGGCGATGGCGATATTGGAGCGCAGGCGCATGAGTTCCGCCAGCATCTCGGCCCGGCGCACCACGGGCAGCTTGCGGCGGCGGGCCTCCTCCAGCTCGGGGTTGCCGGGCTTGATGGCGGAGGAGATGACGATCACGGCGGCCTCGCCGATATTCTCGGCGCGCTGGCCTTCAAAGACGGTGGCCCCGAGGCTGACCAGCCGGTCGGTGATCTTGGAGGCCTTGGCATCAGACCCCTGCACCCGGTAGCCATGGGTCATCAGCACCTCGGCAATGCCCGACATGCCGATGCCGCCGATGCCGACGAAATGGATGGGGCCAAGTTCGAGGGGCAGTTTGGTGGCGTTCATGGCACTCTTTCCGGGGTCGCTATGAGATCAGTCTTGTTGGACGAGGCGCAGCACGAGATCGACCAGACGCGCGGTGGCATCGGGGCGGGCTTGCGCCAGCGCATTGGCGGCCATCTGCTCCGCCGCTTGCGGGTTCGACAGCACCGCGGCGATGTGCGCCGAGAGCGTGGCGGCGTCAAGCGCGGATTCGGGGATGAGGATGGCGGCTTCGGCGGAAACCAGCCCGCGCGCATTGGCGGTCTGGTGATCGGCGGTGGCGGCGGCGAAGGGAATGAGGATCGCGGGCCGCCCGATCACCGAGATATCGGCGACGGAGGAGGCACCGGAGCGCGAGATGACCAGTTGCGCCTCGGACAGGCGGCGGGGGATGTCGGTGAAGAAGGGCTCCACCTCGGCCATGAGGCCTGCGGCGTCATAGGCCTCGACCACGCGGGGCAGATCTTCGGCGCGGGCCTGATGGGCGATGCGCAGGTTGCGGCGGATGGTTTCGGGCAGCGCGGCCAGCGCGGCGGGCACCACATCGGACAGGATGCGCGCGCCCTGGCTGCCGCCGATGACCACCAGGCTCATCGGGTAATCGCCGGGCGCGATATAGGGGGCACCCGCGCGATCCAGCACGGCACCGCGCACCGGGTTGCCGGTATGGATGCCCTCCACCCCCTCGGGCAATTGGGTGGGCCAGGTGCCGCAGGCCACGGCCTTCACCCGGCGGGCGAACAATTGGTTCACCCGGCCCAGCACGCCGTTTTGTTCGTGGATCATGCGGGGCAGGCGCAGCAGCGTGGCCCCGGCGATGGCGGGGATGGAGGGGTAGCCGCCAAAGCCCACCACCACCTCGGGCCGGTCGCGCAGCATGGCGAAGGCGGCGGAGACCACCCCGCCCGCGATGCGGAAGGGGACCAGCAGTTTCGCCAGAATGCCGCCGCGTGCGAAGGTGGCCGACGACACTTCCTCGATCTGCACCGCCGAGGGGAAGCCCCCGGCATAGCGGGCGCCGCGCGCATCGGTGGACAGTTTCACCC
>CALKAA010000191.1 GCA_937983495.1 uncultured Gemmobacter sp.
CGGATCACACTGGAAAAGGCCGATCATGCTGGCCGTGTTCTGGCGGTCATGGCCGATTTCGGGACTGATCCCGACCGCTATCAGGCGCAACAGGACTGGGCCGCGCGCGTGGAGCGTGACGCTGATCTGGGCACCAATCGGCAGGCCGGGGATATGCGGCTGTCGGTGTTTCACTACCCGATCTGCGGCTGGGCCGATGCAGTGGTGATGAATGTGTTGCAAGGTCTGGCAACCGGTGTGCAGATGACCGAACTCATCCGTGTTTCCTACGGTCCGCTGGCCGAAGTATTCCGCGAGATTGCCCCGCGCGAGGCCCGTCACGCCGAGCTTGGGCTGGAGGGATTGGAGCGCCTGCTGGCTGACAAAACCGGTCAGGCCGAAGTTCAGGCTGCCCTCGCATACTGGCACCCACGCGTGGCCGCAGGCTTCGGCCTCGCCGGATCAAGCCGTTATGACATGCTGAAAAAACTTGGCTTGCGCCATAGCCCGAACGCCGACTTGCTGGCCCGCTGGCAAGGGACGGTGCGCGAAAAACTCGGGGCGCTTGGCCTTTAAGGCCCCTCCGGATCACCTTGCGGAGGCTGGGCCTCCGCGTTTCGACAATACGAAGGACATCCCATGACCGTCGCGCCGCGCCGTCTTGAAAGCCATGTTTGCGGAAGCTGGATCGCCGGCACCGGTGAGGGTCAGACCCTGCTGGATGCTGCGACAGGTGAGCCGGTTGCGATCATCGATTCCACCGGGCTCGATTTTGCTGCCGTTCTGGATCATGGGCGCCGTGTTGCCGGGCCGAAACTGCGCGCCATGACCTTTCACGACCGTGCCGCCATGCTCAAGGCGCTTGGCCTTGCCTTGATGGAGCGCAAGGAGGAATTTTACGCCGAAAGCCTGCATACGGGGGCCACCCGCCCGGACGGCTGGATCGACATTGAGGGCGGGATCGGCACAATGCTGACCTTCGCCTCAAAGGCGCGGCGAGAACTGCCCAATACGCGCGTACTGACCGACGGCGATCTGGAGGGCCTGTCGAAAGACGGCAGCTTTGTCGCGCAGCATATCCTGTCGCCGCTGCAAGGGGTTGCGGTACATATCAACGCTTTCAACTTTCCCATCTGGGGGATGCTGGAGAAAATCGCACCCACATTGCTGGCCGGTGTGCCCTGCGTGGTGAAACCTGCGAGCCAGACGGCCTATCTGACCGAACTTTGTGTGCGCCGCATCCTGGAAACCGGGCTTTTGCCGGAAGGTGCGCTGCAACTGATTTGTGGCTCGGTCGGGGATCTGCTGGATCATGTCGAGGGGCAGGATGCCGTCACCTTCACCGGCTCTGCCTGGACTGGCCGCAAACTGAAATCGCATCCGGCTGTGGTGGCCAACTCGGTTCGCTTCACCATGGAGGCCGACAGTCTGAACGCCTCGATCCTTGGTCCCGACGCCGGGCCGGGCACGCCGGAATTCGATCTGTTCGTGAAAGAGGTGGCGCGTGAGATGACGGCCAAGGCAGGGCAGAAATGCACCGCCATTCGCCGGGTCATCGCCCCGCGCGCCCATGTGCAGGCGCTGGTCGCGGCCCTGGGCGAACGGCTGGGCAAAACCCCACTGGGCCTGCCTGGCGATGAGGCCACGCGCATGGGCGCGCTGGCCAGCCTTGATCAACGAGAGGAGGTGCGCGCCCGCATCCGCGAGCTTCAGGCCGATGCCGAGATCGTCGTTGGCAACCCCGCGACCGTGCATGTCGCCAGTGGTAACCCCGAGCGTGGTGCCTTCCTGAATCCCGTATTGATGTATTGCGACAAACCCTTTGCGGCGACGGCCGTGCATGAGGTGGAGGCCTTTGGTCCGGTCTCGACCGTCATGCCCTATGACAGTCTGGATGAGGCCGTCGAATTGGCCCGCCTTGGCAAGGGCTCACTCGTGTCTTCGGTGTTCACCGATGATCCTGCTGTCGCCCAGGAGGTTGTGATGGGCGTGGCTCCGTTCCATGGCCGGGTGCTGATCGGCAACCGGGCATCGGCCAAAACCTCCACCGGACATGGTTCTCCGCTGGCCGGGCTGGTTCATGGCGGTCCCGGTCGCGCGGGCGGTGGCGAGGAAATGGGCGGCATGCGGGGCGTCAAACACTATATGCAGCGCACCGCCGTTCAGGGCACCCCGCGGCTGCTCTCGGCGGTCACCGGGCGCTGGATCGAGGGCGCGTCGGTTCAGAGCGACATTCACCCGTTCCGCAAATCACTGGCAGAACTGAAGATCGGGGATCAGTTGATCACTGCCGCACGGCAGGTCACACAAGAGGATGTGGAGCATTTCGCCCATTTCACCGGCGATACCTTCTACGCCCATATGGACAGTGCCGCGGCCAAGGCGAACCCCTTCTTCGAGGACCGCGTGGCGCATGGCTATCTGATCGCGTCCTTCGCGGCTGGTCTGTTTGTCGAACCCAATCCCGGCCCGGTTCTGGCCAATTATGGCGTGGACAATCTGCGCTTTCTGACGCCGGTCTATTTCGGCGATACGCTGCAAGTGCGTCTGACCTGCAAGGAGATCAACCCGCGCGCCAATGCCGAACATGGCGAGGTGCGGTGGGATTGTCAGGTCACCAATCAGACCGGGGCAGTGGTTGCGCAGTATGATGTGCTGACCATGGTGGCTAAGGTCTGGCCAGCTGTCAGCGCGTAAGGAGAACGCTTTGGTCCGTGTCTACAGCTATGACGGCCTGATCCCGGTGATTGATCCTGCCGCCTTCGTGCATCCGGAGGCGGTGGTGATCGGGGATGTGATCATCGGGCCGATGGTCTATGTCGGCCCCGGCGCAGTTCTGCGCGGTGATTTTGGTCGCATCGTGCTGCAAGCAGGCTGCAACGTGCAGGAAACCTGCGTGGTCCATAGCTTCCCCGGCAAGGATGTTGTGGTGGAGGAAGCGGGCCATATCGGCCATGGTGCGGTGCTGCATGGCTGCCATATCGGGCGTAATGCCATGGTGGGGATGAATGCTGTGGTGATGGATGAGGCGGTGGTGGGCGAAAACAGCATCATCGCCGCCATGGCCTTCGTGAAGGCGGGGGCGCAGATCCCGCCGGGCAGCCTGGCCATGGGCTCCCCCGCCAAGGTCACCCGCGCGCTTTTAGCCGAGGAAATCGCGTGGAAGCGTCAGGGCACCGGCGTCTATCAGCAACTGGCGCATGAGGCGCACGCCAAACTTGCGCCTGCTCTGCCACTCGCCGCAGCAGAGCCCGGCCGTCGCCGCGCAAAAGCACCGGATTACGATCCGCTGGTGCTGGCGCGTGCGGGCTTTTCTGCGGAATGAAGGCACCCTTGCCTTAACGAAGCCCTAACGAACCGCCTTGATCCCCTCCAGGATCAGGGTTGTCGCCACATCGGCATAGTCCTCGCGTGAGAGGCGACCGCCATCCTTGAACCACATATACATCCAGTTCATCATGCCAAAGAGCGACATGGTAACCGGTGTAAGCAAAGGGCGGTCCTTGTTCTTCAGATCTGGGTTGATCAGGTCCAGAACCACAGCGAAATGTTTTACAATGTCGCGTTCCAGCGCCATGATCTCGGCCTTCTGTGCCTCTGACAGCGCGGAAGCGGCATTCAACTGCACCTTATGTTCGTTGTCGGCCCCGCGATAGTTTTCAAGCACAGCCCCCACCAGTGCGCGCAATCGTTGCTGCGGCGGCAAGGTTGGATCGTCTGCCGCCTGTATGGCTGCCTCCAACCCTTCCAGATGGGTGGTGATGATGGCAAAGATCAGCGCATCCTTGCTGGGATAATAGTGGTACAGTAGGGCTTTCGAAACCTGCGCATGGGCGGCAATCTGGGACATGGAGGCTTTTTCCATGCCTTGCACCGCGAAAACCTCTGCCGCGCAATCCAGAATGCTGCGCTGTTTTTCCTCGAAATCCTGTGCTCGTGTCCGAGCCATCGTGGTCACTTTCTGATGTCGGTGCCCTCTCAGAGCCCGTTGAAAGACCGGGAGACATCCCCCGATCCGCTTTATCCGCAGAGGAGGGCGATGTCACGCGGGCGTTGAACATAGCCGCGTGACAAAGCCTTGAGGGCCGGTTGTCAGGGCCGGCCCCAGCCGCTCTGTTCAGCCCTTCGGGCGATTGTCCAGAACGCGCTTGGCCTTGCCCTCCGACCGCGCCACCGAGTTTGGATCGCGCACTTCCACGCGCGTTGAAACGCCGACCACCGATTTGATGTGATGGGCCAGTTCCTTGGCCGATTTCGCTCGGGCGGCTTCGTCGGTCATATCCGGGGTGCATTCGACATGCACGGTCATGTTGTCCATCCGCCCCGAGCGGCTCAGCTCGATCTGGAAGTGCGGGGCGAGGCCCACACATTTCAGGATCTGCTCCTCGATCTGGGTCGGAAACACGTTGACGCCGCGCAGGATGATCATGTCGTCACTGCGCCCTGTGATCTTTTCGATCCGACGCATGCTGCGCGCCGTACCGGGCAGCAGCCGCGTGAGATCGCGGGTGCGATAGCGCACCATCGGCAGGCCTTCCTTGGTCAGCGTTGTGAAGACCAGCTCGCCCATTTGCCCATCGGGCAATACCTCGCCTGTCACCGGGTCGATGATTTCGGGGTAGAAGTGATCTTCCCAGACATGCAGGCCATCCTTGGTCTCCACGCATTCCTGCGCGACGCCCGGGCCCATCACCTCCGACAGGCCGTAAATGTCTACAGCATGCATGTCGAAGGCCTGCTCGATTTCCTCGCGCATCGCATTGGTCCAGGGCTCCGCGCCGAAAATCCCGACCTTGAGCGAGGATTGCCGCGGGTCGAGACCCTGGCGGCGGAACTCGTCGAGGATCGACAGCATGTAGCTGGGCGTCACCATGATGATCGAGGGTTTGAAGTCATTGATCAGTGTCACCTGACGCTCGGTCATCCCGCCCGAGATCGGCACGACGGTGCAGCCCAGGCGCTCGGCCCCGTAATGTGCGCCAATGCCGCCGGTGAACAGGCCATAGCCATAGGCGTTGTGCAAAATCTCGCCCGGCCGCCCACCCGCCGCGCGAATGGATCGCGCAATCAGATTGGCCCAATGGTCAATATCTGCGGCAGTGTAGCCCACCACGGTCGGTTTGCCGGTGGTGCCCGACGAGCCATGAATACGCACCAACTTTGACTGCGGCACGGCAAACATGCCGAAGGGGTAGGTGTCGCGCAGATCCTGCTTCACGGTGAAGGGAAACTTTGCAATGTCCTTCAGCGATTTCAGGTCTTCGGGATGCACATCATGTTCGATGAACCGCTTGCGATAGAAGGGCGAGTTCTCGAAGGCGTGGCGCAGGGAACGCTTCATGCGGTGGAATTGCAGGGCCTCGATCTCGTCGCGGGAAGCGATTTCGATCGGGTCCAGATCCTTGCGGTTCGGGGTCAGGTCTTCCATGGTTTCCTCCCTTGGAATGTCCGGTGCTGGTCAGGCTGGCAGATGGGTGCCCTTGACGGTGCGTGCATGGCCGCGGAATTCCGCCACATGTGTGCCGTCCTGATTTGTGATGCGAATGTCATAGATGCCCGAACGCCCTGTGCGCGATACCTCTGCCGCCGTCGCGGTGAGGCGGTCGCCGATGCGAACGGGAACCAGATAGCTGACGCTGCAATGTTGGGCGACCGTCAGTTGGTTATAGCTGTTGCACGCAAAGGCAAAGGCGCTGTCTGCCAGCGTGAAGATATAGCCGCCATGGCAATTGCCGTGGCCATTCGACATATCCCGTGTCACGGTCATCGACAGGGTTGCATGGCCGGGCGCGATCCGGTCCAGCGCCATGTTCAGGCGCTGGCTGGCCGAATCGCCGTTCCACATTGCGGTGGCGCAGGCCTCGGCAAGCTCTTGCGGGGTCATTTCCGATACGGCTTTCATTGGCCTTTGAACTCTGGTTTGCGCTTCTCCAGAAAGGCCGTCACGCCCTCGGCATAATCGGCGCTGCGCCCGGCCATCTGCTGACAGTCTCGCTCCAGATCCAGTTGCGCGTCCAGGGTATTGGTGGCGGCCGCCTGAATCAGGCGCTTGGTCAGGCCAAGGCCAAAAGTCGGCCCGGCAGCCAGAGTGCGCGCCAATTCTTCCGCCTCGGCCATCAGCGCGGTATCCTCGACCGCTTTCCAGATCAGGCCCCAGTCGGCGGCCTTTTCAGCCATAAGCGGTTCGGCAGTCATGGCCAGCGCCTTGGCGCGCGGCTCGCCCAGAATGCGGGTCAGGCTGAACGTGCCGCCCGCATCGGGAATCAGCCCGATCTTGGAAAAGGCCTGTATGAATTTGGCCGATTTCGCCGCCAGCACGATATCGCAGGCAAAGGCGATATTGGCCCCGGCTCCGGCGGCCACTCCATTCACTGCGCAGATCACAGGCTTTTCCAGGGTCCGCAGCAGGCGCAGCGTCGGGTTGTAAAACGTCTCCAGCGTGCGGCCCAGATCGGGCACTGGTCCGCCTTTGCGCGGGTCGCGGTCGCCCAGATCCTGCCCTGCGCAAAAGCCGCGCCCGGCACCGGTCAACAGCACCGCGCGCACCGCCGAATCTGCATGGGCGCGTTCGATTCCGGCCCGCAGCGCCAGATGCATCTCCTCGTTGAACGAGTTCAGCTTGTCAGGACGGTTGAGCGTCAATGTCAGAACGCCGTCAGCCAGGGCTGACAGCACTGTGGCCGTGCCAGTCATCGTTTGCCTCCCTCCCCGTGAAAAACTTTCGGGGCTCAAGAAAACTTGTTGCATAAACCGACCGGTCGGTCAATGATATTCCAGTCCGGGTTGGGAGCCCCGGATCGGAGGAATCATGACAGACCTGTTCAGACGCCACAGCACTCTGCTGGACGAAGCCTTGCGGGCCCTCAAGGCGCGCGGCTTCTGGTCCGCTTTCCCAGAGGTGCCCAGCGGCAAGTTCTATGGCGAAAGTGCAAGAGCCGAAGGCGAGGCGGGCTTTGCCGCCTTGCTGGGGCAGGCATTCGCGCTGCCCGGTCATCCGGAAACGGCGCGGCTTGGCGCTGAGGTCTCGCCTTTTGGTCCGGATCTCGGCATCCTTTATCCTGCTGCCAATACCGCAACACTGATTGCGGCAGCGCAGGCGGCGGCCGCGGCGCTTGCTGCAAGCAGCCCGGAGGCACGGGTGGGTGCCCTGATCGAGGCGCTGGTTCGGTTGAACCGCATCAGTTTTCTGATGGCCAATGCCACCATGCACACGACAGGGCAGGCTTTCGCGATGGCGTTTCAGGCTGGTGGCCCCCATGCGCAGGATCGCGGGTTGGAAGCCGTGGCCATGGCCTGGGACGAAATGACCCGCTTCGCCAGCTCTGCGCGTTGGGAAAAGCCGCGGGGCAAGGCTGCGCCGATCGTGTTGGAAAAACACTGGGCGCTGGTGCCCGCCGGCCTCTCGCTGGTGATCGGGTGCAATACTTTTCCAACCTGGAACAGCTACCCGGCCTTGTTTGCAAGCCTTGCCACCGGAAATCCGGTGATCATCAAGCCGCATCCGGCAGCGATTCTGCCGCTGGCGCTGACGGTGCAAGTCTTGCGCGAGGTTTTCGCCGAAGCAGGACTGCCCGCCGATGCGGTGCTGCTGGCTGCTGATACCGCAGCCGCGCCCATCACACAGGCGTTGGCCACAGATCCGGCAACGCGTCTGATCGACTATACCGGCTCTTCGGCCTTTGGCGATTGGTTGCGCGCCCATGCCCGGCAGGCGCAGCTTTTCACCGAGGAAACCGGCGTGAACACGGTGACGATTGCCGCTAGCCCTGATTTCGTTGGCATGTGCGACAACCTTGCCGTTTCGCTGGTGCTTTACTCTGGCCAGATGTGCACTGCGCCACAAACCATCTTCGTGCCGGACACTGGCATCGAGACCGATCAGGGGCACAAATCCTTTGACGAGGTGGCGCAGGGTCTGGCCGCAGCCATCGACCGCCTTCTGTCAGACCCTGCCCGCGCGGCCGGGTTGGCCGGGGCGTTGGCCAATCCGGCCACGCTGGCGCGCCTGCAAGAGGCTCGCGCCCATGGCCGGGTGATCCGCGATAGCGCACCTCTTGGCGCGGGGCGCACGGCATCGCCGCTGTTGCTGGCGCTGGAGGCCGGGCATCCGGCTGCCGAAGCCGAGTGTTTCGGGCCCATCGCCTTCCTGACACGTTGTGCCACGGCAGAGGAGGGCATCGCCCGCGCCGCCGCCTTGGCACGCGAGAAGGGCGCGATCACCGCCGCAGTTTACGACACTGACGCAGCCCGCATCACGCGTGCCATCGCAGCTTTTGCCGCAGCCGGAGTGAACCTCTCGGTCAACCTGACCGGCAATATCTACGTCAACCAATCTGCCGCCTTCAGTGATTTTCACGTCACTGGCGGCAATCCGGCGGGCAATGCCTGCCTGACCGACACCGCCTTCGTCGCAAGCCGCTTCCGCCGTGTGATGTGGCGGCGCCCGTTGACCACCTGAGTCGTGACATATCTCTGGGAGGAGACAGACATGAAGAAGACCCTGACGACCACCGCCCTTGCCAGCCTTGCCCTGCTGAGCCTGACTTCGGCCGCGCTGGCCGAGATCAAGCTGGGGGCCAGCATCTCGGCCACCGGCCCCGCCGCCTTTCTGGGCGACCCGGAGGCCAAGACGCTGGAAATGCTGGTCGAAGAGTTGAACGCCAAGGGCGGCATCAATGGCGAGCAGATCGAGCTGGTGCTTTATGACGATGGCGGCGACCCGAACAAGGCGCGCACCTTTGCCACTCGTCTGGTCGAGGATGACGGCGTGGCGGCCATCATCGGTGGCACCACCACTGGCACCTCCATGTCGATCCTTGCAATTGCCGAGGATGCCGAGGTGCCCTTCATCTCGCTGGCGGGGGCCATCGACATCATCGACCCGGTGAAACCCTTCACCTTCAAGACCCCGCATACCGACCGCATGGCCTGCCAGAAGATCTTTGAAGACATGCAGAAACGCGGTTTCACCAAGATCGGCATGATCTCCGGCACCGACGGCTTTGGTGCTTCGATGCAGGCACAGTGCAAATCGGTTGTGGCCGATTACGGGATCGAGATCATCGCCGATGAGACCTATGACCCGAAAGATGCCGACATTACGGCGCAGTTGACCAAGATCAAGAATGCCGAGGGCGTGCAGGCCGTGCTGAACCCCGGCTTTGGTCAGGGCCCTTCCATCGTGACCCGCAACTTCAAGCAACTGGAAGTGGGCCTGCCCTTCTACCAGTCGCATGGCGTCGCCTCTGATGGGTTCATCGAATTGGCCGGGTCTGATGCAGCCGAGGGCGTGCGCCTGCCGGGCACTGCGCTGTTGGTGGCCGATCTGCTGGCTGAGGATGATGTGCAAAAGCCGGTCGTCACGGCCTACAAGACGGCCTTCGAGGCCAAGACCGGCACTCCGGTCAGCACCTTTGGCGGCTATGCCCATGATGCTTTCCTCATCATGACCGATGCCATCACCCGCGCCGGTAGTGCCGAGCCTGCGGCGATCCGTGACGCGATCGAGGCCACTTCGGGTCTGGCGGGCACTACAGGGGTTTATACCTTCTCGGCGAGCGATCACCTTGGTCTCGATCTGTCGGCCTTCCGCATGCTGGAAATCAAGAACGGCACCTGGGCGCTGGTGGAGTGATCCATCGGCCTGCCGCCCCTGCCTTTCATCGGGCGGGGGCATCCCATGTCATCACACGCCGAGGGAGCCCATGTCGGAACTTCTGCAATTCCTCTTTTCAGGGGTGACGGTCGGTGCGGTCTATGCACTGGTCGCCCTTGGTTTCACCATCATTTACAACGCGTCAGACGTGGTGAACTTCGCCCAGGGCGAGTTTGTCATGCTGGGGGGGATGATCACCTGGTTTGCCCATGAAGCCGGTCTGCCGTTGCCACTGGCAGCGTTGATCGCCATTTTGGCAACGGCCTGCCTCGGTGTGGCGATGAACAAGTTGATGATCGAACCGGCGCGCGGTGCCCCCGTTGTGTCACTGATCATCATCACGATCGGTGCCTCGATCTTCATTCAGGGCGCGGCACAGCTTGTCTTCGACAAGCAGATTCACACCTTTCCGGCCTTTTCGGGCGATACCCCCTTCCGCATCGGCGGCGCGACGATCCTGCCACAAAGCCTCTGGGTCACGGGCGGGGCTTTGGTGGTCTTTGTCGGGCTTTGGCTGTTCTTCACCCGCACCATGCTGGGTCGCGCCGTGCTGGCCACCTCGAACAATCGTTTGGCGGCGCAATTGGTCGGGATCAACACCGGCTTCGTGATGACACTTTCCTTCGCGCTTTCGGCCGCCATCGGCGCTCTGGCGGGGGTGCTGGCCACGCCGATCACCCTGACAGCCTATAGCGTCGGTATCGGCTTTGCCCTCAAGGGGTTTGCAGGGGCGATGCTGGGCGGGATGGGCAATCCGAAAGGTGCGCTGGTCGGCGGCTTTGCCATCGGTCTGATCGAGGCGCTGACAGCAGGTTACCTCTCGTCGCAATACAAGGACGCCGCCGCCTTCGTCGTCATTCTTGCCGTGCTGTTCTTCCTGCCGCAGGGCCTTTTTGGCCGCAAATCCACGGATCGGGTGTGAGACCATGAGCATGACCCCGAAACTGACCCCAAAACTGGCCACCCTTCTGGTGCTGGCGGCGCTGATTGCGCTGACCCCATTTTTCTTCCCCTCGGGCTATTACTACCGCGTCGGTGCCCTGATTTTTGTCAATGGCATCGCGGTGACAGGTATGGTGATCCTGATCGGCTATGCCGGGCAGATCAGCCTGGGCCATGCAGGCTTTGCCGGGATCGGTGCCTATGCCTGCGCTCTGGCCCCTGTGCATTGGGGGCTGCATCCGGCCCTGGCGGTTGTGCTGGGCGCTGGCATCTCGGCGGTTCTCGCCTTTCTCGTGGGGCGTCCGGTGCTGCGGCTCAAGGGCTATTACCTTGGTGTGGCCACGCTGGGCCTTGGCATCCTTGTGTCGATGGTTCTCAATAATGAACGCGAGTTGACCGGCGGCCCGGATGGTATGGAAGTGCCCGATCTGGGACTGCGTGACCTGTTGAAGGATTGGGGCCTGAACCTGTCAAATGGCGAGTTCTGGTATTTCTTCTCCGGTCTTTGCCTGCTGATTGGGGCCTGGCTTGCACTGAACCTCTACAACAGCCCTACCGGTCGTGCCTTGCGCGCCCTGCACGGTTCGGAAGTCGCGGCCCGGACGGTGGGTGTTGATGTGGCACGGATGAAACTTCAGGCCTTCATCATCTCGGCGGTCTATGCCTCGGTCTCGGGCTCGCTGCTGGCCCTTCAGAACAAGTTCATCACACCGGATGTCGCAGGCTTCATGCATTCGATCGAGATGGTGACCATGGCGGTTCTGGGCGGTGTCGGCTCGGTTCTGGGTGCGATCTTCGGTGCCGGTATCCTGACGCTTCTGCCCCAGTTGCTTACGGTCTTTGCCGATTACGAACAGATGGTTCTGGGGATTGTCATGGTGCTGGTGATGATCTTCCTGCGCGAGGGTCTCTTGCCCTCACTCCTCAAGAAGTTCCGGGGGAAAGACGAATGACCGATCTTCTGTCCATCGAGGGCCTGGGCATCAGCTTTGGCGGGTTGAAGGCCGTGCAGGATGTCAGCTTCAAGGTTCGCCCCGGCGAGATCGTCTCGGTCATCGGGCCGAATGGTGCCGGGAAAACCA
>CALKAA010000192.1 GCA_937983495.1 uncultured Gemmobacter sp.
AATCGGCCACGGCCGCCGCAAAGACAGCCGCATCCGCAGGCAAGGCCGCCTCCACCGCAGCCAGCATCTGCCGCGCGGTTTCCACCTTCACCACGCGCACACCCGCGGGTGGCGGCACGACGGCCGGTCCGGTGACAAAGGTCACCTGCGCACCCAGATCGCGCAAGGATGCTGCCAAGGCCGTGCCCTGCGCCCCGGAAGAGCGATTGGCAATATAGCGCACCGGGTCAATGGGCTCATGCGTCGGACCAGAGGTCACCAGCACATGCTTGCCCGCCAGAGGCCCGGAGGCCAGCGCGCCCTCAATGGCCGCGACAATCTCCAGCGGCTCAGCCATCCGCCCTGGACCAAACTCACCGCAGGCCATGTCGCCTTCATTCGGCCCGATAAAACGCACCCCATCCGCCAGCAACTGCGCCAGATTACGCTGCGTCGCCTTATGGTCCCACATCCGGACATTCATGGCCGGGGCCATGAGGATCGGCGTATCGGTCGCCAGCAGCAGGGTAGAGGCCAGATCGTCTGCCCGGCCCTGCGCCGCCTTGGCCATCAGGTCGGCCGTCGCAGGGGCCACCACAATCAGATCCGCACTCCGGCTAAGCTGGATATGGCCCATTTCTGCCTCGGCGGTGAGGTCGAACAATGCCTCATGCACCTTGGCCCCGGCCAAGGCAGATACGGACAGCGGTGTGACGAACTCTGCCCCCGCACGCGTCAGCACAGGGGTTACAGAGGTGCCGCGCTCTCGCAGCCGGCGGATCAAATCCAACGCCTTGTAAGCCGCAATCCCGCCGCCGATTACCAGAAGAACACGCTTGCCTGCCAGCATGGAACCCTCCACCTTTGGTCCAGACCTAAGGCCGGTGGGATAGAAACTCAAGCTAGAGCAGCAATGCCCGCGCTTCGGGTGCTTCGACCTCCAGCTTGCGCCGCAAACGGGATAGGGCCGCCGATTCAAGCTGGCGGATACGCTCTTTCGACAGGCCCAGCTCGGCCCCAAGGCTTTCGAGCGTCCGCGCCTCATCCAATAGGCGGCGCTGCGTGACGATGTAACGTTCCCGCGCCGGCAGATCAGCCAAAGCCTGCGCCAGCCAGCCGCGCAACCGCGCAGCATCATGGGCAGCCGCCACGATTTCGGTCTGAGCGGGGGCGTCATCCTCCAACGCGTCGATCCATTCGCGGCCTTCATCCTCGCCACCCTGCACCGCATTCAGCGAGAAGTCGGCGCCCGCAAGCCGCCCCTCCATCATCTCGACATCCGCCAAAGGCACCCCGAGATCCAGCGCGACGCGCTGCTGCAACTGTGCCGCATCCAGGCTCTCTCCGACAGTCGCAGCCTCGCGCATCAAACGCGCCTGCACCCGGCGCATGTTGAAGAACAGCGACTTCTGGCTCGCGGTCGATCCGGTGCGCACCAAGGACCAGTTCCGCATAACGTGATCTTGTATGCCAGCCTTGATCCACCACACGGCGTAGGTTGAAAACCGCACCCCACGATCAGGATCGAACTTTTCTGCGGCCTTCATCAAACCCAGATTGGCCTCTTGAATCAGGTCATTGACCGGTGTGCCATAGCGGCGGAACTTCATCGCCATCGAAACCGCCAGCCGCATATAGGCTGTGATCAGCCGGTGTAGCGCCTGCGAATCCCGCTCGTCGCGCCAGGCCCGCGCCAATGCAAGCTCGGTCTCGGCATCCAGTAACTCTGCCTTCATCGCTTGGCGCGACATCCGAAGATCGCTATATCCGTCCAGAGCCATGGCAGCCCCCACATGCGGCGTTTCCGTCGGTGCTTTCCACAGGATACGAGACAACCGCGTGACCGGATCACCAGACGCAGCAATTTCCCGAAGCCCCATCGAACTGCCATCGCTGACACTGGTGATCGGCGGAGCGCGGTCCGGCAAATCCCGTTTCGCCGAATCGTTGGTGCTGCGCAGTGGCCGCGCGCGGGTTTACATCGCCACGGCCGAAGCCTGGGATGACGAGATGCGCCTGCGTATCCGACATCATGTGCAGGATCGCGGGCCAGACTGGCTGACAATCGAGGCCCCCCATGATCTGCCAGCCGCGCTCAGCCGCGTAACCCGCGATCAGGTTGTGCTTCTGGATTGTGCGACGCTCTGGTTGACAAATCGCATGTTGGCAGAGGCTGACCTGGATGTCGAAGCCGCCGCGCTGCTTGCTGCGATCCGGACCTGCCCCGCGCCAGTCGTGATTGTCAGCAACGAGGTCGGCTGGTCCATCGTGCCGGAAAACGCCCTCGCCCGCGCCTTTCGGGATGCCCAGGGTCGCCTGAACCAGCAGCTCGCAGCCGAGGCCGATCTGGCTGTCGCGGTCATGGCAGGCCTGCCCCTTGCCCTGAAGGGGCAATTGCCATGAAGCGCCTATGGTGGCTGCGCCATGGGCCCACACATCAACGCAGCTTTTGTGGCTGGACCGATGTTCCCGCCGACCTGAGCGACACCGCCGCGCTGGCGCGACTGTCGGCTTTTCTGCCCAATGCCCCCGTGGTTTCCTCCGATCTGCTGCGCGCCCGCCAAACAGCAGATGCGATTGCTCAAAACCGTCCCCGTCTGCCAGACATGCCTGGCCTGCGCGAGTTTCACTTTGGGGCCTGGGAAGGCAAACGCTATGACGAAGTCGAGAAAAGCCATCCCGAAACCGCCCGTGCCTATTGGGAAACCCCCGGCGACATCGCAGCCCCCGACGGCGAAAGCTGGAACGCCGCAGCCACACGAGTTGACAAGGCTGTCATGCAGCTTTTGCCACAAGCTGCGCCGGACCTCATTCTTGTCGCCCATTTCGGCGTGATCCTGACGCGTTTGCAACTGGCGCTGGATCAATCGCCTGCGCAAGTCATCGCCCAACCGATCGACACCCTGTCCGTCACTTGCCTGCTTCATGACGGCACAAGATGGCGTGCAGAGTGGATCAATCACATTCCGTGATGTACAGGCCCACAAAGCTGCGTTTCCTCTCTGTCCTCCTCCCTGCTAACAACGCGGCAGATCAAGGAGAACCCCATGAGCTATACCCTCGCGATTGGAGACCGCGCCTGTTCCAGTTGGTCGCTGCGTGGCTGGCTGCTGTTCGATGCCTTCAACCTGCCCCTGCGCGTCCGCACGGCCCGACTGTATACGGAAGAATTGCCAGAACTTCTTAAGGAGTTCTTTCCCGCCAAGACTGTTCCCGCAGTTTTATTGCCAGAAGGCCTTGCCATTGGTGAAAGTCTCGCCATTGCCGAAGAGCTGGCCAGCCGTCACCCCGAAGCCGGAATCTGGCCTGCCGATCCAAAGGCGCGTGCCATTGCGCGGATGCTGTGCGCCGAGATGCATTGCGGGTTCACCTCGCTGCGGGGTTACTGCCCGATGAACCTGCAGGTAAGTTACATGACATGCCAGCCTACGGCAGAAGTGCTGGCCGATCTGGCCCGGCTGGAGACCCTTTGGCTCTGGGCGCGTAACAGCACTGACAGCACCGGCCCCTGGCTTTGCGGAGCCTACTCCGCAGCCGATGCCTTTTTCGCGCCGGTTGCGAGCCGCATCGCAACCTACAATCTCCCCGTATCGAACGCGGCTGCGGCCTATGTAGACGCCCACCTTGCGCATCCCTCCTTCCGTCGCTGGCGTGCCATGGCCCAAGTGGATGGCGAAGATCAGGAATTTTACCAGCGAGACTGGCCTCAGCGCCCATGGCCTGGCCCCAAGCTGCGTCCCGCCCGCGCTGTTGAAGGCACCGCAGCCGAGAATGCGCTCTGCCCCTATTCCGGCGAGCCCGTCACCCATGTGCTGGAGATTGATGGCCGTCGCTGGGGGTTCTGCAATGCCTTCTGTCGCGACAAGACGGTCGCAGACCCGGAAGCATGGCCAAAATTCATGGCCATGATTGCCGACGTTTACCAATCATAAACCAATCCGCCTTACCCCGATTAACATAGGTGAAGCCGGGGGAAGGCATGGTCGCGCGCACATTCACTGTGGCTTTTGAAGGGGTGGAGGCCCGCGCTGTCGAGGTTCAATGCGCCATCTCGCCGGGTCTGCCCAGTTTCACTTTGGTCGGCCTGCCGGACAAAGCAGTCTCCGAAGCGAAAGAGCGTGTGCGCGCAGCCCTTGCTGCCATGTCGATCGCCCTGCCCTCACGACGGATCACGGTCAATCTTTCGCCCGCTGACTTGCCCAAGGAGGGCTCGCATTTCGATCTGCCGATTGCGATTGCCCTGCTCGCGGCCCTCGACATCCTCCCGAAAGACGACGTTGAAGGTATCGTGTCCTTGGGCGAACTCTCGCTCGACGGGCGACTGGTGCCGGTCGTCGGTGCCCTGCCCGCAGCCATGGCCGCCGCGGAAATGGATCGCTGCCTGCTCTGCCCCGAGGCTTGCGGCCCCGAAGCTGCCTGGGTGGGCGCGGCTCAGGTTCTGGGTGCCCGCGCGCTGGATCAGGTTGTGCGCCATTTCACGGGGCAAAGCCTGCTCTCGCCTGCTGAAGCCGGTGAGATCGCGCGTCCGACCGATCACCGCGACCTGCGCGAGGTCAAGGGACAGGAGCGGGCAAAACGCGCCCTGGAAATTGCGGCTGCGGGCCGTCATCACTTCCTGCTCGTTGGCACTCCAGGCTCTGGCAAATCCATGCTCGCCGCCCGCCTGCCAGGTATCTTGCCACCGCTCAGCGCCGCAGAAGCGCTTGAAACCTCGATGATCCACTCGTTATCAGGTCTGCTTTCCGATGGCGGCATATCGCGTGAACGTCCCTTTAGGGATCCGCATCACACGGCTTCGGTCGCAGCCATTGTCGGCGGAGGCAAGGGAGCGAAGCCCGGAGAAATCAGCCTTGCGCATAATGGCGTGCTGTTTCTGGATGAACTGCCCGAGTTTCCACGCGCCGTGTTGGAAACCCTGAGGCAGCCCATCGAGACTGGCGAAGTTGTGGTCGCCCGCGCCAATGCTCATGTGCGCTACCCCAGCAAGTTTCTGCTGATTGCTGCGGCAAACCCCTGCAAATGCGGATATATGACTGATCCTGCGCGCGCATGCGCACGCGTTCCATTATGCGGCGATGACTATCTCGGGCGCATTTCTGGCCCGCTGATGGATCGTTTCGACTTGCGGGTCGATGTCCCGCCCGCAGCCTATACCGATCTTGATCTGCCGCCCTCGGGGGACAATTCGGCCACTGTTGCTGCGCGTGTTGCCAAGGCACGCGCCATTCAGGCAAAACGCTTTGCCGCGCACCCCAATCTGAGGGTGAATGCCGATGCCGAAGGCCGCATACTGGAAGACATCGCCACGCCAGACACGGAAGGGCGAGAGTTCCTGATCCGTGTGGCAGAACGGTTCGGGATGTCGGCTCGCGCCTATCACCGTGTCTTGCGGGTTGCACGCACGATTGCTGACCTTGCGGGGGTCGAGACCGTCGGGCGCAAGCACATCGCCGAGGCCGCAAGCTATCGCATATCGCTCAATGGCAAGGGGCCACAGTGATCTAGCGACGCTTTGCTTCGATCACGTCCCAAATCCGCGCGGCAGTGTTGGTGCCATCGAACCGCTCCAACTCCTGAATGCCCGTTGGTGATGTGACGTTGATTTCCGTCAACCAATCCCCAATCACATCAATGCCCACGAAGATCTGTCCTTTCTCTTTGAGAACAGGCCCAATCGTCCGACAAATTTCCAGGTCACGCTCTGTGAGCCCGACCGGCTCGGGCCGCCCACCGGCATGCATGTTCGAACGCGTCTCCCCCGCCTGAGGCACGCGGTTGATGGCACCAACCGCTTCGCCATCGACCAGAATGACCCGTTTATCGCCTTTGGATACCGCCGGAAGGAATTTCTGAACGATCATCGGCTCGCGGCTCATTGAGGTGAATAGCTCATAAAGCGAGGAAAGGTTGCGGTCATTCTCGTCCAGACGAAAGACCCCCGCACCACCATTTCCGTAAAGCGGCTTCAGAATGATGTCGCCATGCCGTGCCTTGAAATCACGAATGGTCTGCAAATCGCGTGCAATGGCCGTTGGTGGTGTCAACTGCGGGAAGCGCAAGACAAGCAGCTTCTCGGGACTGTTGCGCACCCAGAACGGGTCATTCACCACCAGAACCTGCGGCTGGATCATTTCCAGCAGATGCGTGGTGGTGATGTAGCTCATGTCAAATGGCGGGTCTTGCCGCAGCCACACGACATCGAAAGAACCCAGGTCGACTTCGGTTTCCATGCCATAAGTCACATGATTACCAAGCTCACGCCGCAACGTGATCGGAAAACCGCGCGCTACGACACGCCCTTCGACAAAGGCCAGCTTGTCCGGCGTATAGAAGAACAGCTCATGCCCCCGCGCCTGGGCCTCCAGCGCGATGCGGAACGTGCTGTCGGCATTGATGTTCACCGACCCGATCGGGTCCATCTGCAAGGCCACCTTGAGGCGCATGGGAATCCTCCTGCTGTCGCCCCTTCCTGCCTTGTCCTGCCTCCCGATGCAATCAGCCTGCGAAGGCGTTCTCGACAATCTCGATTCGCCCCGTCGCATCGACCAATGCCACGTCAAAGCGCATCGGGGTCAATTGCCCCATCGGCTCATTGGCAATGAACTCGCTCGCCGCGGCATAGAGGCGGGCCATTTGCGCCGGCAGCAAATGCTCCGCAGCATGGGTATGGGTGTCGCTTTTCTTCACCTCGATGAAGATCATTTCGTCACCCTCACGGGCAATCAGATCAATCTCCCCACAGGACCCGCGCCAACGCCGCGCGACAATCTGCCGACCGCCACGCAAATAAGCCTGTTCGACGCAACCCTCGGCTGCTCTGCCTGCTTCATAGGCCAATTTGCCCCGTATCGCCCGCATCACTCCTCCGACAGCTTCAATGCGCGCTGATAGACATCGCGCTTGGGCAAGCCCAACGCCTCCGCCACCATGGCGGCCGCATCCTTCATGCGATGATCCCGCAACGCTTGCCGCAAAGCGGCATCAACATCTTCTACCCCTGCCCTTTGCCCGGTCGCCCGCCCGATCAGAAAGACCAACTCTCCTTTCACCTCGCGCTCCGACAGTTGAACGATGATCTCGCGCAGCGTCCCACGCAGAGTTTCCTCGAATCGCTTGGTCAATTCCCGGCACAGGGCAACCGGCCGCTCATCCTCCAGATGTTGAGCCAATTCCTCTAACAAACGGTGAATCCGTTTCGGGCTTTCATAAAGGATCACAGTTGCATCCGACCGCGCGACCCCTTCCAGAAATTTTTGCCGCCCTGCCCCCGCAGACGGTGGAAAGCCAGCAACGAGAAACCTGTCCGATGGCAGACCTGAACCCGTCAATGCCGCCAGCACAG
>CALKAA010000193.1 GCA_937983495.1 uncultured Gemmobacter sp.
CCACCGAGATCTACACTCTTTCCCTACACGACGCTCTTCCGATCTGTGGCGGTGTCTGAGGCTGTGGCCAAGGCGCATGGCAAGATCTTTGCCTTCCCTGCCGCGCCCTTGCCCGAGGATTGGGTGGCGAAGCCCGCAACAGTTGAAGGCTTCACCACCGCGCCCGGCGTGTTTTCCGCCGATGGGGTGGATCGCGGCTCGGCCCTGCTGGCGTCGGCCTTGCCTGCGAAACTGCCGTCGCGGGTGGTCGATCTGGGGGCGGGTTGGGGCTATCTGTCGCATCACATTCTGCAACGCGACGGTGTGAAGGAACTGCATCTGGTCGAGGCCGAGGCGGCGGCGCTGGATTGTGCCCGCCAGAATGTCAGCGATCCGCGCGCGCAGTTCCATTGGGCCGATGCGACGCTGTGGCAGGTGCCGCATCTGGCCGGGGCGGTGGTCTGTAACCCGCCCTTCCATACCGGGCGCGAGGCAGACCCGATGCTGGGCGTGGCCTTCCTGCGGGCAGCGGCCAGGATGCTGGCCCCCGATGGCACGCTCTGGCTCGTGGCGAACCGTCACCTGCCCTATGATCTGCCGCTGCGCGCCTTGTTCCGTGAAATCGAGGAGGTCGGCGGTGATTCCGCCTTCCGCGTGATCCGCGCTGCCTATCCTGACCGCCGTAAAGGGGCCTGAGCCATGTCACTGTCGATTCAGGGCAAGACTGTCATTGTCACCGGCGCAGCCCATGGGCTTGGCCTGGCAATCGCCCGGCATTTTCTCGATCGCGGGGCCAATGTGATGGCTGCCGATATTGATGAAGCGGCATTGGAGGCCGAATGGGGCGACGAAGCCCGCGTCGAGGGGCCCCTGCGCCTGCGGGGGGGCGATCTGTGCAAGAAACTGGCAATCACCAATCTGCTATCCGCCACTATGGATGCCTTTGAGCGGGTGGATATTCTGGTGAATGCCGCCCGCGTTGTGCAGCTTTCGCCTGATCCGCTGTGCATCGAGGCCGATGGGGTGGAGGCGATGTTGCAGCAGAATGTGCTGACCACCCTGCGCGTCAGCCAGCTTTGCGCCAAGCGGATGATCGCCCAGGGGGGCGGTGGCTCCATCATCAACCTGTCCTCCATTGCCGCGCGCCAGTCGCGCCCCGAGTTGATGGGCTGGTCCATTGCCTCGGCCGCGATTGAGCAGATGACCCGCAGCCTTGCGCTGGCTTTGGCTCCGCAGGGGGTGCGGGTGAATGCGGTGGCGCTTGGCTCGGTGATGAGTGCGAGCCTTCAGGCGCAGTTGAAAGACAATCCCGATCATCGTGAGGTGATCATCGCGGGCACCCCGCTGGGGCGGATTGCTGCCGCGTCAGAAGTGGTGGAGACGGTGCAATATCTGGCATCCGACGCCTCCAGCTTCATGACCGGGCAGATTTTGGCGCTGGATGGCGGGCGCAGCCTGGCAGATGCCGTGCCCGCGCCGACGCATTGAGGAGAGTATGGTGGCGTTTTCAAGCGAACAGCAGCGCGCTTCTGATTGGTTCAATGCTCTGCGTGACCAGATCGTCGCAGCGTTTGAGGGGCTGGAGGTCGAGGCGGGCAGCGATGCGCGCTTTGAGGTGACGCCGACCAGCCGCGACTCGGGTGGTGGCGGGCGGATGAGCGTTCTGCGCCGGGGCCGGGTGTTCGAGAAGGTTGGTGTCAATGTCTCGACCGTATGGGGCACGCTGGGCGATCGGGCGCAACGCTCGATGGCGGCGCGCGGCGTGCCAGGCATGGCAGAAGACCCGCGCTTCTGGGCCAGTGGCATCAGCCTTGTCGCCCATATGCAGAACCCCCATACCCCAGCGGTTCACATGAACACCCGGATGTTCTGGACGCCACATGCCTGGTGGTTTGGCGGCGGGGCCGACCTGAACCCCTGCCTTGAATACCCCGAGGATACCGCGCATTTCCACGCCACGCTGAAAGCGGCCTGCGATGCTCATGCACCTGAATACTATACCAAATTCAAGGCCTGGGCGGACGAGTATTTCTTCGTGCCGCACCGGGGCCGGGCGCGGGGCGTGGGCGGGATTTTCTATGACGATCTGAACACCGGCGATTGGGAGGCCGATTTTGCCTTCACGCAGGATGTGGGCCGGGCCTTCCTGCCTGCCTTCCTGCCGGTGACGCAAGCCCGCCTGGGCACGCCTGCGACCGAGGATGACCGCGAGGCGCAACTGCGCCACCGGGGCCTCTATGCCGAATACAATCTGGTCTATGATCGCGGCACCAAATTCGGGCTGGAAAGCGGCCATAATGCCGAGGCCGTGCTGATGAGCCTGCCTCCGATTGCGAAATGGGAATGAGGCCATGACCGATCTGGTGGTGAAGGCGGCCTATGCGACGGTCGCCACGGAAGACGGTCAGGTTTTCGTGGGCTTTGTCGATGCGCGCGACGAGACCTATGCGCTGTTTCGCCAGCCGGTCGGCGGTGGCCCGATCTGGTTCGAGGTGAATGACGAGGATTTCGGCGCAGATGACGCCATCGCCGGGGCCGAGATGGGCACTGATGGGCTGGTGATCACGCTGGCCCCCGCCAAGATGGGGCGCTTTGGCTTTGCCAGCCGTGTGGCGGTGCGCCTGAAGGCCTGCGAGGGCGCAGGGGACGCCGTGAAGGCCTTGCAAAAGATGGGCGTGGAGGGGCTGTAAAGCCCTCACCGCCAGTCGAAAAACCCTTTGGGGGCTTGGGCGAGCAGGTCGCGCGCCAATGCCTCGCCAAGTTCTGCGCCATCAGACACAGGGCCTTGCATCTGGCCCGCGATGACCTCGGACCCGTCCGGGCGCAGGATCTCGCCGCGCAGGGTGAGCGTGCCGCCCTCCAGCGTCGCCAGCCCGGCAATCGGGGTCTCGCAAGAGCCATCCAGCGCCGCCAGATAGGCGCGCTCGGCCGCCATGCG
>CALKAA010000194.1 GCA_937983495.1 uncultured Gemmobacter sp.
ACGATGGTGATGCGTTTGGGCGTGGCGGCGGTGGGGATGGTGTGGGGCATGGTTTCCTCACGCCCGGTGGCCGCATTGTGCAGGCAGAAGGCCAGACCGCCCTGATAGATGCGATCAAGGCAATAGTTGGCCCCGACGCAGGGCCGAATGTCATCCTCGCGGCCTTCGATCACCTTCCGCACCAGATGCGGATCGGCCATATGGGCGCGGGTCATGCCGACCATATCCAGCTTGCCGCTGGCAATGGCGTGGCGCGCGGTCGCCACATCCGGGATTTTCGCGGCATGGAACACCGGGAAGCCGGTGGCGGCGCGAATCTCGCCCGCGAAATCCAGATGCGGCGCATTTTTCATACCCTGAATCGGGATCAGATCGGTGAGGCCGGGGTCGGTGTCGATATGGCCCTTCACCACGTTCAGGAAGTCGATCAGGCCGGAGTTTTTCAGCTTGTGGCTGACCTCCATCCCTTCGGCGGCGGTCATACCGCCCGGCAAATCCTGATCGCCGGTATAGCGCAGGCCGACGATGAAATCCTCGCCACAGCGGGCGCGGATGGCGCGCAGCACATCAAAGGTAAAGCGCAGGCGGTTGTCGAGGCTGCCGCCATAGGGGGCCTCCAGATCATTGGTCAGCGGCGACCAGAACTGTTCCAGCAGGTGACCATAGGCCTCCAGCTCGATCCCGTCGACACCCGCGGCCTTCATCCGCTCGGCGGCATCGGCGAAATCGCCGATGATGCGGGTGATGTCCCAATCCTCCATCCGCTTGGGGAAGGCGCGGTGCGAGGCCTCTCGCTCGTGGCTGGGGGCCACCACCGGCAGCCAGTCGGCCTTGTCCCACCGCGTGCGGCGGCCCAGATGGGTGAGCTGGATCATCACGGCGGCGCCGTGATCGTGGCATTCATCGACCAGTTGCTTCATGTGGCCCACCACCTCGTCCTTCCAGGCGAGGATGTTGTTGAAGACCGGCGGGCTGTCGCGTGCGACCGAGGCCGAACCGGCGGTCATGGTCAGCGCCACACCGGCCTTCGCGCGCTCCACATGATAGGCGCGGTAGCGGCCCTTCGGCATGCCATCTTCCGGGTAGGCCGGTTCGTGGCTGGTGATCATGATGCGGTTGCGCAGGGTCAGATGCTTCAGCTTGTAGGGCTGCAAAAGGGGATCGTTCGACATGGCGGGCTGCCTTCCGGGATAGGGTGCTGGGGCGGATCATCGGCAAAATGTTCATATGTGTCAAGATTACATTCAGGGGTGAACATTATTGCGATTGCGGCGGCATGGGCCTATGGTTCGGGCATGGCACGCAAGGCGAAAACCGACACGAAACCTGAAACCGGCTGGCGCGGATCGCGCGAGGGCTGGTTGGAGGCCGCCTATGACATGCTGGTGCATGAGGGCGTTGAGGCGGTGAAAATCATGCCGCTGGCCGAGCGGTTGGGCCTGTCGCGCACCAGCTTTTACTGGTTTTTCAAGGATCGCGACGCGCTGCTGGCGGCGCTGGCCGAGATGTGGGCGGCGCGCACCACCTTGCCGCTGACCGCCGCCTGCACCGACTATGCCGAGACGGAAACCGAGGCGATGCTGAATGTGATCGCCTGTTTCCTGCGCCCCGAGACCTTTGACGCCAAGCTGGAATTTGCCATGCGCGGCTGGGGATTGCAGGATGCGGCGATTCTGGCGCAGATCGAGGCGGCTGACAGGCTACGGCTGACCGCGTTATGCGACATGCTGGCCCGCTGGGGTCATGGCCCGGCGGATGCCGATGTGCGGGCGCGCACGATCTATCTGACCCAGATCGGCTATATTTCCATGCGGGCCGTTGAAACGCTGGAAACCCGGCTGGCCCGCATTCCGCATTATGTGGAGATCTATACCGGCCAGCCGCCCGAGCCGCGCGAAGTGGCACGGTTCAGGGCGCGGTTTCAGGATCAGTCTTCGGCCTTGGGCAATTGCGCGAATTTGGCGTAAAGCGCCATCGCCAATTGCGGGGGCAGCGCGGCGGAATCGGCGGCATGCAGGCAATCGCAAAACAGCCGATAGCCTTGATGGGTGCCCAAGAGGGCCGCAGCCCGGGCGCTGTGCCAGCGACAGGCGGCCTCGTGCAGCGATGCGATACCGGGCAGGGATTTCAGCGCCGTCATGCCCTCGGCCAAAGCCTCGGCATGGCGCGCCGCGGCGTGGTTTTCCACGGTGTTGAAATTGCGCTCCACCCAATAGCTCAGGTCGATCTGCTTCACCCGGCTGTTCGCCAGCCCGCGTTCCGATTTCACCAGAAAGCTCTCGGCAGAGCGCAGAGAGTAATGGTGCAGCTCGACCAGATCGCGGCTCACCTGCAAGGCGGGCAGCACCAACTGGCCGTCGCGTTCGGCAAAGGCGGGCGGCAGGGGCTGGCCCGCGCCATCGGCCCAAAGCGGCAAGGCGGCATCGGGGTGGCGCTTGGGGCGATGGACGCCGGGCCTCTGGAAGGCCTCGGGGCGGAACAGCGTCTTGAAAAACCGCCCGGCGACGGGGTGATAGAGGTTCGGCGGTGCCGAGCGGGTGAATTGCGCCGTGATCGGCGCATCGCGGAATTGCACCTGCCCATTGGCCCCGAACAACCGCCACGGCAGCGTCACCGCCGCCGTATCCGCTGGCAAGGCGGCGATCAGATCGGGCAGCCGCGCCGCGCCAGCATGGATCAGCGGAAACTCGTCCACATCACAGAACAGCGCCCAATCGGCCCCGGCCAGCAGGCGCTGCTTGGCCACCTGCTGCAAGGCCTGCCATTGCAGGCTGCGCCCGGCCTGCCGCTCCTGCGGGATATGGCGCAGCGCGCCTTGGGCGGCGAGCGCGTCCAGCAGCGCATCGGTGCCATCGTCGCAATCATTGGAAAACACGATGACCTCGCCCACCCCGATCAGCCGCAGCCAGGCCAGCCATTCCAGCAGGAACGGCCCCTCGTTGCGCATGCAGGTGAAGACGGTGATGGTCATCGGGCGGGCACCGGCAGGGCCTCGCCACTGTCCAGAAACGCCTCGATCCGGGCGCGCCACGGCGCAATGTCGATGCCCTGCGCCGCCAGCCAGTCATCGTTGAAACAGGTCTCGGCGTAGCGGTCACCGCTGTCGCAGATCAGCGTGACCAGCGCGCCGCGCCGCCCCTCGCGCCGCATCTGGGCGGCGATGGACAGAAGGCCGTAGAAATTGGTGCCGGAGGAGCCACCCACGCGGCGGAACAGCCGCTCCGACAGCACCCGCGCCGCCGCGAAGGAGGCCGCATCCGGCACGCGGATCATATGGTCGATCACGCCGGGGATGAAGGACGGCTCCACCCTCGGGCGCCCGATCCCCTCGATCCGGCTGCCCGGCGCGGTCACGCCCAGATCGCCGCTGCGCCATGCCTCGTAAAAGGCTGATCCCTCCACATCCACCACGCAAAGCCGGGTCGCCAGATTGCGATAGCGGATATAGCGCCCGATGGTTGCCGAAGTGCCCCCCGTGCCCGCGCTCATCACCACCCAATCCGGCACCGGGTCGGCCTCGGCCTGCATCTGGTCGAACATGCTTTGCGCGATGTTGTTGTTGCCGCGCCAATCGGTTGCGCGTTCCGCATTGGTGAACTGATCCAGATAATGCCCGCCACAGTCGCGCGCCACCTGCTCGGCCACCGCGTAAACCTCGGCGGCACGGTCAACGAAATGGCATTCGCCGCCGAATTGCCGGATCGCGGCGACCTTCTGGTGGCTGGTGCTGCGCGGCATCACGGCCACGAATTTCAGGCCCAGCAGATGCGCGAAATAGGCCTCGGACACGGCGGTAGAGCCGGAGGAGGCCTCAACCAGCGTGGTGGTCGGCCCGATCTTGCCATTGCAGATGCCATAAAGAAACAGCGAGCGCGCCAGCCGGTGCTTGAGGCTGCCGGTCGGATGGGTGCTTTCATCCTTGAAGTAAATGGGAATGTCGCGCAGCCCGGCGAAAACCGGCTTGATCATATGGGTATCGGCCGAACGCCGCGCATCGCCCAGCAATTGCTCGATCGCCTGGCGCCCCCAGTTGCGGATCGGGTCTGGCCCCGAGGGCAGGCATTCGGTGAAACACTGGTCAGACATCAAGCACACTCCCACTGATCTGCACAGCTTCAACCCGATCCGGGGGAATTTGCAAAGCCTGATGTTGCGGGCAGCATGGCCCAGCTGAGCACATGGTCCTGACCTTGCAGGTAATGTAGCGCGAACTGGCCCCCCTCCGGCAGATCGGGATGCAGCGTTTCGGTCAGCGCCAGCGTGAGCAACCCGGCCTCTGGCACGGCCACCAGCCGCGCGGCGGCAAAGCCGAAATGACGGCGCACCATAGGATAAAGCAGCTTGAACAGCGTCTCCTTGGCAGAAAACACCAGCGTTTCCAGCACGCCTACGGGCCACTCTGCGGCGTCGATCAGCGCCCTGTCAGATGCGGTGCAGCTAAGCTGCCGCACCGCGCGCAAGGGGTTGCCCTGCAACACAGTCTCCACATCCACCCCCACCAGCGCCGCCCCCGGTCTGACCAGGCAGGCGACATGACCACGGGCATGACTGATGGAACCGGCAAAGCCCGGAGGCCAGACCGGCGCACGATCCGGGCCGATGGGGATATGGGTTTGCGTGGCCCCCAGATGCAAAAGCGCCAACCGCGCCAGGGCGCGACCAGCCAGAAACTCGGCCTGCCGTTTTGGCAACGCGCTTTGCAGACTGTCAGGCAGCGCCACCCCCAAGGCCGCAAACAGGCTGGAGTCGAAACTGTCGGGGTCAAAACGGGCATGCAGCAGCATCCCTTCGGTGCAGGGCAGCGCAGCAAATTCGGTCAACCATGGCAGAGCGGTGGCGGTCACAGCATGTCCTTGCACTGTCTGATCGTCTTTCTGCCGGGAAATGCCCTGTGCCGCAATCAGCGCCCGTTCATAACTTCAGATTATGGATTTCGTGTCTCTTTCTACAGGCCACATTACCGCGAAAGCCGCTAATCTGGTGCAAAACATAGCTTCGCAGGTGAGATGATGGAAGACGCAGCCCCCGATTCCGCGCCCCGCAAACGTGGTGGACGCGATGCCCGCAGGCAGGATCGCAGCGGGCCGCGCGCCGGGCTTGGCTGCGCCTATATCCAGCGTGGCATCCCCACCTATGACGTGATGGGCGAGGAGAACCTGCAAAAGATCGAGGCCGCCGCCGACCGCATTCTGGCCGAAACCGGGATCGAGTTCCGCGATG
>CALKAA010000195.1 GCA_937983495.1 uncultured Gemmobacter sp.
CCGAGATCTACACTCTTTCCCTACACGACGCTCTTCCGATCTCCCGAATCCCATGGGATTCATCTATCGGGGTTCGGGCTGCAATAGAACGATCCGTATCGGAGAGCCGCGATGAAACGCACTTATCAACCGTCGAACCTGGTGCGCAAGCGCCGCCATGGTTTCCGCGCCCGTATGGCCACCAAAGGCGGCCGTCTGGTGCTGGCCGCCCGTCGTCGCGTGGGCCGCAAGAAGCTGTCGGCTTGATTTCCGCTGGCCCTTTCGGGGCCGGAAGGGGAGAGACGCCATGACACCGCCGCTGGCAGAGGAAGCAAACCGCACAGGTGATGCCTCCGACCGCCTCGCGGCGGTTTCGTCATGTTCGGCCTATACGATTTTGGCCAAGCGCGCAGACTTTCTGCGTGCAGCGCAGGCGCGCAGGCAGGGCACGCAGGGGTTTCTGGTGCAAGCCCGGCGACGCGATGACGGGTCAGATGCCGTGCGGGTGGGCTTCACCTGCTCCAAGAAAATCGGCAATGCGGTGATGCGCAACCGGGCCAAGCGCCGCCTGCGCGAGGTGGTGCGTGCCGTGCTGCCCGGCCTGTGCGAGCCGGGCTGGGATTATGTGCTGGTCGGCCGCCCTGGTGTGACTGTGGATCGAGATTTCGCCGCACTCAAAGCCGATCTGGCGGGTGCCCTGCGACAAATGCATCGCAAGGCGCAGGGCTGATCACTCAAACAGGCATATGTGCTGCGCTGTGTCTTTTGTGGGGGCCACATGCGACCAGCCGATCACCGCTGCATAGCCTGCGATTCTCGTCTGATAAGACTCAGCAGATGCGAAAGTTTTCAGCCATTTCGACCAGGTAGCCTCGCTGAGCTTGCACCCCAAAGCCTTTTCAACGGCTGCCAGTCTTAGCCTGAAAACAGCTCCATCGGCAGCTTCGGCAGGCAGTTCCGACCCCGGTTGATCCAGGAGTGCAACGGCCTTGGTCAAGGCGTGGAGCTTATGCGCATCTTTCGGTGCTTTTTCTATAGCCTCCACCATAGCGCCGAGCTTGTTCCAGCCATGCTGTGCCGGGTCATATTGATTGGTGAACCATATCAGGGTCTCAGCCGCCGATGCCTTGAGCAACTGCTCTTCGATGACCAAGTTTACGCTGCCTTGCAGCTCTTCCTCCAGGCGCTGTTCTGCATTGGGCTTTGCGTCTGGAAACTCGCCCTTAACAAGCACGTCGTGCAGGGTGACCGTTCTTACATCTTCGCCCTCAATAACCTCGCCCAAGCTCACCATGCGCCCAGTGCCAAGCATCAAGACATTCAATGCAGCTTTGTGGTCGCCAGCATTTTCCAATCTTACGGCGTGATAGGTGGCTGAGGTTCGCAAGGCTTGATATGGCAGGCCGCGTTCAAAAGTGTTTTTTGCATATGTGGCGCTGTTTTCGACGGCGGCGCTGAGTCGTTCAAATGCGGCCATCGCTTCATCTTTTGTACCGCAGGCAACCGTGGTGTCATATTCAGATGCAAGCGGCAGGAACGCATAAAGCCCCTCGAATATTTGGGTTGCCTGTTGGCGTGAAATTTCTGCCAGGATGCGGTCAGCGTCAGCTTTGTTTCCGGCATCACAGGCTGCAATCACATGCTGCTCCAGAAGGCCGGGTGCTGAAAGTGTCGCAGTCATGTGCGACGTGTCGGCTTTTAGCCAGGCCATGACCTCATCTGGTCGTTCAGATAACCCCCAGTCCAGAATTTTCACACCTTCACGCGGGGCATGTTCTTCAAAGAACGCACGGTCAGAAAGCCAAAGCTCCCACAATTTGGGGGCCTGCGCCGGGTCGGCGAGAATGACGGGGATTGCCTGCTGGCTATACTCACGCCATGTGAATGCATCGGGCCATACCGCATCATCATAGGCTTTCAGAAAGCCCGCGTAAGTAAAGTGTTGTTCTGCTTCAATCTGCGCGACCCTTTGTTTCCAGTTTTCCAGGGCTTCGCTTGGCAAAGAAAGCGCGTCCAGGCGAGCGGCCATTTTACTGCGCTCTTTGGCAGGCCATTTCTGCATAAGCACAGCGAGTGTGCGCCCGAGATGGGCGTGATCATGCGTCTCGGCGGCCCAGTCTTTAACGCCTTGTTCGAAAGCGGCTTCTTGGCAGGGAGCATCATCTTGCGCGCAGGTGGCAGGACCAAAGAAACTGGTCAAGTCGAAGGCTGCGCAAGGGGCGCTGCAGCACAGGAAAGCAACTGCTGCTGAGGCCATGCGGCGTTTATCAGGTATCATCAACATTCTCATATAAACAGGTAGCAACCGATGGTTGTGTAGCCGGAGGGCCGGCTTCATTCAAGGCGATCCCGGCGTTTGCCGATCGGCGGCTTCCCGCTTCCCTCTGCGTCGCGCAGGCCTTATGAAGGCGCGCAAGAGCAAGACCGCAGAAGGGGGCGAGGGCCATGGCGCATATCATCGTTGTCGGCAACGAAAAGGGCGGCTCGGGCAAATCGACCACCTGCATGCATGTGGGCACGGCGCTGGTGCGCATGGGGCATCGCGTCGGCGCGCTGGATCTTGATCTGCGGCAACGCAGCTTTGGCCGTTATGTCGAGAATCGCCGCGCCTTTCTGGCCAAGAACGAGCTGACTCTGCCCAGCCCCGATTACCGCGAACTGCCCGAGGTGGACCCCGCCACGGTGCCAGAGGGCGAGAGCGTGTTTGATCACCGCCTGTCCGCGGCCATTGCCGCGCTGGAGCCGGTGAGCGATTTCATCGTGATCGACTGTCCCGGCTCGCATACCCGGCTGTCTCAGGTGGCGCATAGCCTGGCGGATACGCTGATCACCCCCCTGAACGACAGTTTCGTGGATTTTGACCTGTTGGCGCGGATCGACCCTGAAACCAACAAGGTTAAGGGGCCGTCGATCTATTCGGAGATGGTCTGGGCGGCAAGACAGGCGCGGGCTCAGGCCGGGCTGAAGCCGATCGACTGGATCGTGCTGCGCAACCGTCTGGGGGCCCAGCAGATGCACAACAAAAAGAAGGTGGGGGCGGCACTGGAGGATCTGTCCAAGCGGATCGGGTTCCGCGTGGCCCCCGGCTTTACCGAGCGTGTGATCTTCCGCGAACTGTTTCCGCGCGGGCTGACGCTGCTCGACCTCAAGGATACCGGGGTCGAACAGCTCAACATGTCGAACATCGCCGCGCGGCAAGAGTTGCGCGACCTGATGGCCGAACTCAGGCTGCCGGGTGCAACCGGGAGCTTCTGAACGGCGTGTGCAGCGGTGCGCGTGCGACGCGGCCCTGCATCTTGGTCAGTCTTTGGTTGAAAACATCCTGTTCTGCCATGTCTTCGGCAGATTTCGGCGCGCGGAACTTCTCCAGCAGGCGATTCACGAAGCTCATTTTTCGCACTCCTTTTCGGCGTATTCTGACGCCCTTGTCTTGGTGCCCGGCTTCCAGCCCGGCGGGTTGACAAGGACAGCATCAGCGGAAACCGGGGCAGAATTGGGGCGATGTCTGGCCAAGGTTTCGTCGGTTTGATGACAATTTGACGCAAACCGGCTGCCGGGTGCTTGAGAGGGGGGCACCTGCATGGCAGGAAGAATCTCAGCCCGGAGGTTGCCGATGAATACGCTGTTTGACGCCCTGTTCGCCCCGCTTGCCCTGCGAACCGATCCGTTGCTGATCCTGCCCGAGGGCGGCCCGCTCAGTGGGCAAGCCTTTCTGGCACTGGTGGCACGGCAAGCCCATGCGCTGCGTGCGGCGGGTCTCGGGGCCGGCGACCGGATTGCTGTTCAGGTGGCGAAAACACCCGAGGCACTGGCCGTCTATGGGGCCGCCGTGGCGCTTGGTGCGATCTTCCTGCCATTGAACACGGCCTATACGGCGGAGGAGGTCGATTACTTCCTGGGAAATGCCACCCCGCGAGTGTTCTTGTGCGATCCGGCGCGTCTTGGCACCTTGGCCCCGTTGGCGGCCGCACATGGTGCAGCGGTGCTGACACTGGATGCCAAGGGCGCGGGGAGCTTGACGGAGGCGGCGGCGGGCCAGCCTGAGCAGATCAGTCCCATCCCGCGCGGACCGGAGGATCTGGCCGCTTTCCTCTATACCTCGGGCACAACCGGGCGTTCCAAGGGGGCGATGCTGACTCATGGCAATCTGCTGTCCAATGCGGAGGTGCTGCGCGAGGCTTGGCGCTTTGGTCCTTCGGATGTGCTGCTGCATGCCCTGCCGATCTTTCACACCCACGGGCTGTTCGTGGCCACCAATCTGACGCTGCTGACCGGCGGGCGGATGATCTTTCTCCCTGGTTTCGATCTGGATCAGGTGCTGCGCCTGATGCCGCAGGCGACCACGATGATGGGCGTGCCGACCTTCTACACAAGACTGCTGGATGAGCCGCGCTTTGACCGCGATCTGGTGGCGCATATGCGGCTGTTCATCTCTGGCTCTGCGCCGCTGCTGGCCGAAACCCACCGCGCCTTTGAAGCGCGCACCGGCCAGCGCATTCTGGAACGCTACGGGATGACCGAAACCAATATGAACACCTCCAACCCCTATGAGGGCGACCGCCGCGCTGGCACGGTGGGAGTGCCGCTGCCGGGGGTGGAACTGCGGATCATGTCCGAGGGGCGCGAGGTGCCTCGCGGTGAACCTGGTGTGATCGAGGTGCGTGGCCCGAATGTGTTCAAGGGTTATTGGCAGATGCCCGAAAAAACCCGCGAGGAGTTGCGCCCCGATGGCTGGTTCATCACGGGCGATATTGGCGTGCAGGATGCCGAGGGCTATGTCACCATCGTGGGCCGTGCCAAGGATCTGGTGATCTCGGGTGGGTTCAACATCTATCCCAAAGAGGTGGAACTGGCGCTGGACGAGGTGCCGGGGGTGCTGGAAAGCGCTGTAATCGGTGTGCCACATCCCGATTTCGGCGAGGCGGTCTTTGCGGTGCTGGTGGCCGAAAAGGGGGTATCGCTCGAGGGCGAAACGGTGCTGGCAGCAATCCGTGACAAGCTGGCCCGTTTCAAACAGCCCAAGGCGGCTGTGGTGCTGGAGGCTCTGCCACGCAACACCATGGGCAAGGTGCAGAAAAATGTGCTGCGAGAGAGGTTTGCGGGTTGGTTCGCAAGAAATGAAACGGACTGACTACAGACCTGTGGCCTTTTCTGCAGCTATTGCAGCCAAGCTGTTTTGACTTACCTTTTCAGGGTCATCCTCTCTGAAGCGACGGAAAGCCCCGAAAAGCATCAATGCCGTAATCGACGTGGCGGAAAAGATCGGAACCGCGATCAACGCAACAGCGACCGGGGCGGGTAAGGTCAAATGCCACCAGCTGACAATTTTCGAATAGGCACAGTAGGCGTATACAAGCATATAAGTCAGCACAAATGCCGCCACGCACATGGTCGCAAATCTGAAATGCATACGCTGCCGGATTTCAGCAATCAGTAACTTGCGCTGCTCATCATCCTGATCATTGTCGCGTTCTTCGAGGCGAAGTTCGAGAGCTGCAATGCGGTCTTCAAGCACCTTACTGTTTGCAGCCATTGACTCCGCAAAAGGATTTTCAGGTGCCAGTGTCAATGGAGTGTCTTTCGGGCAGCTTCCCGCAAGCCGATATAATGCGGGCGGATCACATCATCTGTGATCGTTGCAAACAGTCCTTTGCTCTTATGGACCATATCCCACGGGCTGCCCGGCTTATGGGTCAAGTCAGATAGTTCATAAGCTGACTTTTTGCCATAGATGTCATAGATCTGCTCCAGAAAGCGATCATACTCAGGCGGTAGCTCAACAAGGTGGCCGGTGGACGGCTCATGTACATCAATACCTTTGTTGCGAAACTCGGTATATATGTCGCGAATGACTGGGCCACGACGCCAAACCTCGATCCTGTTGAAAAACAAAGGCCTGTTGCGCATTTCCAAATGCCAACCGTGCGCAATGTAAACCAGTTTCAAAAGCTGCATGATGGACAGCACTTTACCGTCGCGTTTGGCGCGAAGAATGAACCAGTTGGCGATCTGTCTGGCATCAAACACGGCTCACCTCCTTTTCCATACGCCAAACCCTGCCCGAATCATAGTTTATACCTTAACATGAGAATCAGGCCAAAAGTGATGTGGTGATCTATACGCTTGTGGTCAAGCTAATTCATGAGAACCTGACAGAATCGCGATCATGCGCCAATCACTCAGTAACTATCCTCCACGCGAAACCCCGCCGGGATGGCATCCTGCCCGTTCAGCATCAGCGCGGCCATGACCTCGGCCACTTTCGGGGCCATGCCGAACCCGATCTTGAAGCCCCCATTGGCGATGAAATGCCCGGGCCGCCCCGGCCATGACCCCAGCATTGGTGCGCGGGATTTGGCGCGGGGGCGTAGCCCGGCCCAGCGGTCGATCACAGGCGCGCCTGCAAGGCAGGGCAGGGCGCCCACCGCGCGTGCCAGCATTTCGTCCAACTGATGATCGGTGGCCAGATCGGTCACACCACGTTCCGAGGTGGAGCCGATGGCCACTGTCCCATCCGCATGCGGAATGATGTGCAGGCTGTCGATATAAAGTTGCGGTGCCTCGCGGGCCTCGAAGCGCAGCGCCAGGGCCTGCCCTTTCAGCCCGCCACCGACATGCCGTCCCAGATCGGCGGACAGCGCCGCCAGACCAGCCGCGCCAGTGGCATGCAGCACGAGGCCCTCCTCGGGCGCGTCGCCGATCACCACCTCGGCCCCCTTTTCGCGCAGCGCTGCGACCAAAGCCGCCGCCGCCTGACGCGGATGCAGCCGGGCCGAGAGCGTGTCATGGATCAGCAGCCCCGAGGGGCTG
>CALKAA010000196.1 GCA_937983495.1 uncultured Gemmobacter sp.
GCGGGTTCTTCGACATGGGCGCGGCCAAGGGCCGGTATCCGGACGACATGGACAGCCCCCGGCGGCGGGTCTTCGTCTCGCCCTTCCGGCTGGGGCGGACCGTGGTGACCAACCGGCAATGGGCCGCTTTCGCCGCGGAATCGGGCTATCGCAGTGTGGCCGAGCGCGAGGGCTGGTCCTTTGTCTTCCACCTCTTCCTGGAGGATCCGCTGGGCTATGTCGAGCACCCGCCGCAGACGCCCTGGTGGCGGGCGGTGGCGGGCGCGAATTGGGCGACGCCCGAGGGTCCGGGGTCCGACTGGCGCGAGAAGCCCGACCATCCGGCGGTGCATCTGAGCTGGTTCGATGCGGCGGCGATGGCCGAGTATCTGGGGCTCAGGCTGCCGACCGAGGCCGAGTGGGAATTCGCCGCGCGGGGCGGCCTGAAGCACGCGCGCTTTCCCTGGGGCAACGATCTGGTCCCCGCCTCGGGCCATCGGCACAACACCTGGCAAGGGGAGTTTCCCCGCCTGAACAGCGCCGAAGACGGGTTCATCGGCACCTGCCCGGCCGATCATTTCCCGCCCAATGCCTATGGGCTCCACAACCTGACCGGCAATGTCTGGGAATGGACCGCAACCAAATTCGGCCCCCTGCCCCAAGGCGACGGCAAGCTGCCGCCGCGCGATCCGCAGGGGCCGGCCGAGGGGCCGGGCTATGTGATCCGGGGCGGCTCGTATCTCTGTCACGCCAGCTATTGCGAACGCTATCAGGTGCATTCGCGAACCCATAACACGCCGGACAGTTCGACCGGGCATATGGGGATGCGGCTGGCATTCTAGGTTCGACAATATCTCCACACGGAAATTGGTTTCACAGTATGTCCGAGAGATCAGACTTCCCCTTTGCACTGGGGGAATGATCATATGAAGAAGCGACCGGCTCAGAAGGAAAGAATTCGGCCTCCCGGCCCTGGAGCCAGTATCCGACACCTCGCTTCGAGGTAACGCCTTCCATACGCGAAAGACGCGCGCTCACGGTGTTCGCCTCGTTGTCCCCACCCACTGGAATGCCCTCATCACGCGCTCGGGCGAGCACAAAGTTGCGGTCGACAGGACCAACTGCTTCCGCAAGAAGGCGTAGGGCGAACTTCTCGAATCTAACAACATCTTCGGATCGCGCTCGCGTGTGCGTTCTGCTCTGCACGTTGCGCTCTTGAGGTGCGACAATCGAACTGTCAGCAGCCACGTCATCGACATTCTGTGCCTCGCTGTAGAGAATGCGCTGCATTTTGCGCTCAAGCGCCTCATACTCCAGAACCAATGCATCGATCTCCTTGAGTCTGCGCTCAAGTTTGAATTTCTCTGCCCGCAAACGGTCTACGTGTGACATGTGTTCCCCCTGTGAGATTCACGCGCTTGGGCGCCAGACCACACGCTAAACCACGCGAGCAATTTCTCCAAGTCAGATTCGCGTATGAAACCCTTGTGTGACGACATCACGTCGCGTATGGTAGCCTCACTAACCAAGAGGACCACTGCCGAGAAGAAAGACACACCCCGGAAGCCACGCGATCCCGGGCGCAAATGGAAAAGCCGGTCTGCGTTTCCGCGACCGGCCTTCCGAAGGGCATCACCGGCGCACGCCAGCATACTCCTCTTTCAACACGTTGAGTTTGCCACAAGCTGCGTCAGAGTTCAACCACCCTCCAGAAGGAGATGTGGAATGGTCAAGTCTGTCCATGTGCGGCGCTACAAACGCGTCCGTAACGGTGTGACGGAGCGTGTCCGGCACCACTGGCGCCGTCCGCCTCGCTAACAACCGTTTGTAGCAGCCCCGAGCCGTACTTGTTCGCGCAGGGGACTACCAAACTATCTCAACACCAGTGGGGGAGGCTTTCGCCTCCCCCGACACGCTTACGCGACCTCGAACTTCAGCGGATGCACCTGCTGGAACATCCCCGTCGATTCCAGCGTCTCGACCACTTTCGGGTCGATGGCCTGATCGAGATAGAGAAGCGCGATCGCGTCCTGACCCGCCGCCGACCGGCCCAGGGTGAAGTTGGCGATGTTCACGCCATTCTTGCCCATGGTCATGCCCAGAAGGCCGATGATCCCCGGCACGTCCTCGTTGGTTGTGTAGAGCATGTGCTCGCCGATCTCGGCGTCGATGTTGATGCCCTTGATCTGGATGAAACGCGGCTTGCCGTCACTGAACACGGTCCCGGCCAGCGAGCGCTCGCGCTTGTCGGTGACGATGGTCAGCTTGATATAGCCGTCGAAGGCGCCCGCCTTGTCCTGGGTGGTGGTCGAAACCTTGATCCCGCGCTCTTTCGCCACGATGGGCGCCGAGACCAGATTCACATCGGGATTGGCCGATTTCAGGATCCCGGCGATCACCGCGCAATCCAGCGCCTTGAGGTTCATGTCCGAGACGACGCCATCATAGAGCACGTTGATGGCGCGGATCGGCTCGTCGGTCATTTGCCCGGCGAAATTGCCCAGATGCCCGGCCAGCTTGATCCAGGGGCCCATGACGGCGGCTTCCTCGGCGGTCACCGAGGGCATGTTCAGCGCGTTCGAGACCGCGCCGGTCAGCAGGTAATCGGCCATCTGCTCGGCCACCTGCAGGGCGACATTCTCCTGCGCCTCGGTGGTCGAGGCGCCGAGATGCGGCGTGCAGACCACGTTCGGCATGTGGAACAGCGGGCTTTCCTTGGCGGGTTCGACGGCGAAGACATCGAGCGCGGCCCCGGCGACATGGCCCGATTTCAGCGCCTCGACCAGCGCCTCCTCGTCGATCAGACCGCCGCGGGCGCAGTTGATGATGCGCACGCCCTTCTTGGTCTTGGCGAGGTTCTCGCGGCTGAGGATGTTGCGGGTCTTGTCGGTCATCGGCACATGCAGCGTGATGAAATCGGCCCGCGCCAGCAGCTCGTCCAGTTCCACCTTGGTGACGCCCAATTGCTTGGCGCGCTCGTCCGAGAGGAAGGGATCGTAGGCGATGACCTTCATCTTCAGGCCGACGGCACGGTCGCAGACGATCCCGCCGATGTTGCCCGCGCCGATCACGCCCAGGGTCTTGTTGAAGAGCTCGACCCCCATGAACTTCGACTTTTCCCACTTGCCCTCATGGGTCGAGGCATTGGCCTCGGGGATCTGCCGGGCGACGGCGAACATCATGGCGATGGCGTGTTCGGCGGTGGTGATCGAATTGCCGAAGGGGGTGTTCATCACGATGATGCCCTTCTTCGACGCCTCGGGGATATCGACGTTGTCGACCCCGATGCCCGCGCGGCCGATGACCTTGAGGTTGGTCGCGGCGGCGAGGATCTTGTCGGTCACCTTGGTGGCCGAACGGATGGCGAGGCCATCGTACTGGCCGATGATCTCAAGCAGTTTCTCTTTGTCCTTGCCGAGGTTCGGCAGGTAATCCACCTCGACCCCGCGGTCGCGGAAGATCTGGACGGCGGTTTCGGAGAGGGCGTCGGAAACGAGAACGCGGGGGGCCATGATGGGGGCTCCTGAGTGGGGGCGTGGACGGTGCGCCATGAAGGCGCACCCTACGGGGGTGGGTAGGGTGCGCATTCATTGCGCACCTTCCGGGGATCAGGCGGCTTTCGCCAGCGCGGCGATCTCGGCCTCGAAAGCCCATTCGATCCAGGGCATCAGCGCGGCGACATCGGCGGTTTCCACCGTCGAGCCGCACCAGATCCTCAGGCCTGCCGGCGCGTCGCGATAGGCGCCCACGTCCAGCGCCACGCCTTCCTTCTCCAGCCGCTTGGCGACGGCCTTGGCGAAGGCGGCGCCGTCGGTGATGCGGGCATCGACGAACTTCAGGCACACCGAGGTGGTCGAGGCATTAGCCGCATCCTCGGCCAGATTCGCCAGCCAGGGCTTTTGCGCGCAGAAATCCCAGACGGTCTTCGCGTTGGCCTCGGCCCGGGCGATCAGCGCCGGTTGCCCGCCCAGCGATTGCGCCCATTTCAGCGCCACCAGGTAATCCTCGACCGCCAGCATCGAGGGCGTGTTGATCGTCTCGCCCTTGAAGATGCCCTCGATCAGCTTGCCGCCCTTGGTCATGCGGAAGATCTTCGGCAGCGGCCAGGCCGGGGTGTAGCTTTCCAGCCGCTCGACCGCGCGGGGGCTCAGGATCAGCATCCCATGCGCGCCCTCACCGCCCAGCACCTTCTGCCAGGAAAAGGTCACGACATCGAGCTTGTCCCAGGGCAGGTCCATGGCGAAGGCGGCCGAGGTCGCGTCGCAGATGGTCAGGCCCTGACGGTCGGCCGGGATCAGGTCGCCATTGGCCACCCGCACGCCCGAGGTCGTGCCATTCCAGGTGAAGACCACATCCTTGTTGAAATCGACGGTGGCGAAATCGACGATCTGGCCATAGGGGGCCTTCTTGACCACGGCGTCGATCTTGAGCTGTTTCACCACATCGGTGACCCAGCCTTCGCCGAAGCTCTCCCAGGCCAGCATCTCGACCGGGCGGGCGCCCAGAAGCGACCAAAGCGCCATTTCAACGGCGCCGGTGTCCGAGCCCGGCACGATGCCGATGCGGTAATCGGCCGGCACGCCCAGGACCTCACGGGTCAGGTCGATGGCCTCGGCCAGCTTGGACTTGCCCACGGCGGCGCGGTGCGAGCGACCGAGCGGCGCATCGGCCAGCATGTCCAGCGAAAAGTGGGGAATCTTGGCACAGGGGCCCGAGGAAAAACGCGGATTGGCCGGCCGCGTGGCCGGGGTAACGAGAGCAGTCATGGTATCCTTCCAGATAAACGCCCCTCGTTGGGGAGGGGTGTCCCGCCGTCGCTGATATTCCTGCGCCCCGACTGGCGCAAGCGGGATTATTGGCCTAATGCGGCACTTGAAGCCCCGAAACCGACGCCGCCTGTCCACGATCGGAAACACGCCCATGCATGTCGCCACCCTGCTGACCAATCCCGCCACCCCGGTGCTAGAAGCGCCGCTGGTGGAGAACCTGCGCAACGCCTGGGGCGGCGGCGCGGCGCACTGGCTGGAGCCCGGCGTGGCGGCCGAATTCGACCTCGAGACGCTGCCCGCGAATCAATGGGAGGTCTGGGCCGATCTGCAGGGGATGGGCGTGGACCTCTGTGTCCAGAAGGCCGAGGGGCGGCGCAAGGCGATGCTGCTGGCCGACATGGATTCGACCATGATCCAGCAGGAATGCATCGACGAACTGGCCGATATGGCCGGCGTCGGCGCCCATGTCGCGGGGATCACCGCGCGGGCGATGAATGGCGAACTCGATTTCGAAGCGGCGCTGAACGAGCGCGTGAGCCTTTTGAAGGGGCTGCCGGTTTCGGTCATCGACCAGGTGCTGGCCGAGCGGATCACCTTCATGCCCGGCGGCAAGGTGCTGATCGCAACGATGAAGGCGCACGGCGGGCATGCCGCGCTGGTCTCGGGCGGGTTCACCGCCTTTACCGGGAAGGTGGCGGGCGCGCTGGGGTTCGACGAGCACCGGGCCAATACGCTGCTGGCCGTGGATGGCGCCCTGACCGGCAGGGTCGGCCTGCCGATCCTGGGCAAACAGGCCAAGGTCGATGCGCTGACCCAGATCACCGCAAGGCTGGGGATCACGCCCGCCGAGGTCATCGCCGTGGGCGACGGCGCCAACGACCTCGGCATGCTGCATCTGGCGGGCGCGGGCGTGGCGTTGCACGCCAA
>CALKAA010000197.1 GCA_937983495.1 uncultured Gemmobacter sp.
CCGCGCCGTAAAAGCTGACCGTGATCAGCGAACCACCCGCCTGCATCAAAGGCCGTGCCAGCCGCGCCATACGCAGGAAGGAATGGCAGGAGACATCCATTGCGGTCGCGAAACCTTCGGCCGAGGCGTTGACAACGCTGGTATGCAGATCTTCACGTGGGGCAAAGGCGATGGCATGAAGCAGGAAATCAAGCCGCCCCCATTCAGTGGTGATGCGGTCAAACACGGCTTCCAGCTGACCCGGTTCGCGCACATCACAGGAAAGCAGCAGCGGCGCACCCACCTCCTGCGCCACGGGCGCGACCCAGGGCCGGGCCTTTTCATTGAGACAGGTCAGCGCCAGCTCCGCCCCTGCAGCACGAAAGGCTCTGGCGCAACCGGCGGCGATGCTGGCCTCATTCGCCACACCGACTACGAGACCGCGTTTGCCGTTCAGATCAATCATATCGCCGTTCCTTCGCTGATGGCCTCGCGTGCGATGATGATTTCCTCATCGGTCGGAATGATGAGGAGTTTCACCCGGCTGCTGGCGGTGCTTATGCAGCGCCGCCCCGCTTCATTGGCCTTCGGGTCAAGCTCTGTCCCAAGCCAGGCCAGCCGCGCGGCGACACGGGCGCGGATGCCGTGCTGGTGCTCGCCGATCCCTGCGGTGAAGATCAGCGCGTCGATCCCGCCCATGCTGGTCGCCAGCCGTGCGACCTCGCCCGCGATACGCAGGCAAAAGAGGTCGATCGCCTCCGCCGCCTCCGGGCGCGAGCTGGCCATCAGCTCGCGGCTGTCAGCCTCGAACCCCGACACGCCGAGAAGGCCGCTTTCACGGTAGAGCATGGTCTCGACCTGTTTCAGGCTTTGGCCCATTTCGCCCATCAGGTGCAGGATCACGCCCGGATCCAGCGCACCGGACCGCGTCGCCATAGGGATGCCATCCAGCGTTGAAAACCCCATTGAGCTGTCGATACTGATGCCGCCATGAATGGCGCAGAGGCTCGCGCCGCTGCCCAAATGCGCTGCGACCACCTTTGCATCGGGGACCAGATCGCCCAGTTGACCGGCGATGTAGCGGTAGGACAGCCCGTGAAAACCGTAGCGCTTGATCCCCTGATCATAAAGTGCGCGCGGGATAGCAAAACGGCGCATCAGGGGCGGGTTGCTCGCATGAAATGCGGTGTCGAAAGAGGCGGTCTGCGGCACGTCCGGGTAGAGCGCCCGCATTGCCCGGATCAGCGCAAGGCTTTGCGGTTGATGCAGTGGCGCGAGCCGCGCCAGAGTGTCGATCTGCGCAATCACCTGATCGGTGATCCGCGCCGGGCCTGTGAATACATCGCCGCCATGCACCACGCGGTGGCCGATCACCGCGAGTCGCGACAGATCAAACTGCCCGGCCAGCCAGGCAAAAGCCTGGTTCAGAACCGCCGTCAGATCGCCGGGATCAGCGGTGATCGTGCCAGACAGGGCCTCATCCTCCCGTTTCAGGCGGATCGCAAAAGGCTCATCACGGAAGTCGATCACGCCCGAGGCAAGCGGGCGGGGCCCGGCAATCTCCAGTGCATAAAAGCCGAGCTTGATGGTCGAAGAGCCGGCATTGAAGGTCAGGATCAGATCGCGCGTCACGCCTTCACCTCCGCCTTGCGGATCGCAACCAGCTTTGCCAGCGCGGCCGAGGCGATGCGGGCCGACAAGGGATCGGCGCGACTGGTCAGCACGATCGGCACCCGCGCGCCCAGCACCAGTCCCGCCGCCGTGGCACCTGCGAAATAGATCAGCTGCTTGGCGAGCATATTCCCGGCCTCAAGATCCGGCACCAGCAGGATATCGGCCTCTCCCGCCACTTGCGAGATGATGCCCTTGGTCGCTGCCGCCTCGGGGCTGATCGCATTGTCAAAGGCCAGCGGCCCATCGACCAGTGCGCCGGTGATCTGGCCACGCGCCGCCATCACCGTCAGCGCGGCGGCATCCAGCGTTGCGGGCATCATCGGGTTCACCGTCTCGACCGCCGCCAGCACCGCGACCTTCGGCTGCTTGCGCCCGAGTAGCCGCATCAGATCGACCGCATTCTGGCAGATGTCGCGCTTGTGCTCCAGGGTCGGCGCGATGTTGATCGCGGCATCGGTCACGATCACCGGCTTGCCATAGGCGGGCACATCCATCGCATAGACATGGCTGATGCGGCGCCCGGTGCGTAAACCCCCGGTTTTCGATACCACCGCTGCCAGGAGCTCATCCGAATGCAGGCTGCCTTTCACCAGCACCTGAACCTCACCGCAGGCCGCGAGTTCCACCGCCCGCGCCGCCGCCGCATGGCTGTGTTCGGTCTCCTCGATCTGGAAGCCATCGAGCGAGACTCCGGCCTCGGCCGCCGCTGCACGGATCTTTGCGGCGGGGCCAATCAGGATCGGATCAAGCAAACCCTCGTCGCGGACCTCAACCGCCCCCAGGATCGCGGATTTCGAACAGGGATGCACCACCGCCGCCCTGACCGGCGGCAGCGCGCGGGCCTCTTCGACAAAGCCCTGCCAGCGCCCTTTCGGCAAGATCACCGCCTCGGGGAGGTTTCCTGGTACCCAGGTCAGTTGCTCAAGCGGTGCCAGCACCAGCGCCTCGCCCGAAAGCACCACCTCGCCCAGTTGATTGCGGGCGGTGGTCGCAAGGCGGACACGGTTCTTGCCTTCGATCAACTCGATCACTTCAACCTCGGCAGTCACGGTGTCGCCGGGAGAGACCGGCTTTTGAAAGCGAACCTGCTGGTCTAGATAGATAGTTCCCGGCCCGGGCAGGCGGGTGCCCAGCACCGCCGAGATCAGTGCCGCTGTCCACATGCCATGGATCACCACATGGCCAAAAGGCCCATGCGCGGCGAAGTTGGCATCCAGATGGGCTGGGTTCGCATCGCCGGAAACGGCGGCGAACAGCTCGATATCCTCGGGGCCGACATGACGGCTGAGACTGGCGTGGTCGCCGATTTTCATCTGATGAAACAGGTGGTTGGTGAGGCTCTGGGCAGGGGCGTTCATCATATCACCTTTGAAAGACGTAAGTGCCGGGTGCATCTTCCAGCGCCTTTCCCATGGCGGGCGGCGCGGCGGGTGCAGAGGAATGCGCGGCCAGCCAGGCCTGCCACGGTGTCCACCAGGAGCCCTCCGTTGTGGAGTTGGCGTCAGCCCAGGTTTCCGGCGGCAAAAGTGCATCCCCATGGGTTCGGGTGGCCAGCCGGTAACGGCGGCGCGGATGGCCGGGTGGCGAGACGATGCCGGCATTATGTCCGCCCGATGTCAGCGCGAAGGTCACATCGCAATCAGTAAACTGGTGGATCTTATAGACCGATTTCCACGGTGCGACGTGATCGCGTTCGGTTCCGACCGCAAAAGCCGGTACGCGGATATTCTGCAGCAGCACCGTCTTGCCCCCCGCAGCGAAACGGCCTGAGGAAAGCTCGTTCTCGAGATAAAGCTTACGCAGATACTCGGCATGCATGCGGTAAGGCATGCGGGTGCTGTCGGCGTTCCAGGCCATGAGATCATTCATCGCCGTCCGCTCGCCCATCAGGTAATCATGCACCATCCGCGACCAGATGAGGTCATTCGACCGCAACAGTTGAAACGCCCCGGCCATCTGATCGGCGGAAAGATAACCCCGGTTCCACATCATGCTTTCAAGGAAATGTAGCTGGCTCGGATCGATGAACAGCGCAAGTTCCCCAGGCTCGGTGAAATCCACCTGAGCGGCGAGCAGCGTCAGCGAGGCGAGGCGGTCATCGCCCTCGCCGGCCATCGCGGCTGCCGCAATCGACAAGAGCGTGCCGCCCAGGCAGTAGCCGGTGGCATGGATCTTCTGGTCGGGCACCAGGCGGCTGATTTCATCCAGCGCTGCCATCGTCCCTTGTAGCCGGTAATCTTCCAACGTCAGATCACGGTCTTCCGCGCCGGGATTGCGCCAAGAGATCGCAAAAACCGTATGGCCCTGGGCCACCAGCCAGCGGATCAGGGAATTCTCGGGGCTCAGGTCGAGGATGTAATATTTCATGATCCAGGCCGGGATGATCAGTACCGGCTCAGGATGCACGGTTTCGGTCACGGGCGCGTATTGGATCAGCTCGATCAGATGATTGCGGAAGATCACCTTGCCCGGCGTCACCGCCACATCGCGGCCCGGCGTAAAAGCTTCGACCCCTTCGGGCGGTTCCTGACTGATCTGGCGGGTCGCGTCCTGCAGCCAGTTCTGCCAGCCCTTCACCAGGTTCATGCCGCCCGTGGACCAGGTCCGTGCCAATACTTCGGGATTGGTGAATGGGTTGCTCGAGGGGGAAAACACGTCGAGCATCTGCTTCGCGGCAAAGGACACCACATCCTCGTGGTGTTTCGTGACGCCGGGTACCTCATGGGTGACGTTATGCAGCCATTGCTGTTGCAGCAGAAATGCCTGCGACATCCAGCTGAATGGCGGTTTTGCCCAGGCTTCATCTGCGAAACGGCGGTCCCCGGGCAAAGGCGTGATGACCGGGACGGCCTCTGGGTCCATCGCGGAAGACATGAGATGCGCCAACAGACGCTGCCATTTGCGCCCCGCCTTGACGCCGAGTTCCATCCGTTTGCCAGGTGCCTGGGCCAGATGAAAGATCCAGTCCGACCAGGCCAGCATCAACGAGCCCGGCGAGATGCCGCCGCTCAGTTGGGCTGAAAGCGCCTCGCGGATGCGATCAACCGCGTGAAAGGCCTCAATCCCAAGGTTTTCACCGGCCTGGGCCGGGGAAGCACCCGGTAGGTCTGATTTCGGCGGAAGTGCCATGCCGCGTCTCCACTTTGTTGTGTGAGGCTAACACATGATGATCAACGTGCGTTGATCGAGATCAATAAATGTGAGGTTTGTTTTTCGCGCGTTCATTGTGTGCAAGTCCTTATCCAGGAGGCAAAGAAAAATGAGCTGTCAAGCCACTGAAATAACCGCCGCAGGTCCGACAAGGGATCCGCTGAACCTGCTCCGGCAGATGCCTGACGCTGTGAGAAAAAACGCGCACCTCACCCCCCCGGATATGATAGGAGAGTTTTAGCCTCTTCCCCGAGACCGTCGATGAACAGACAAGGCTTTTTTCACTTTCTCGCCATCGCCAATTCCCGGCTCGCGGCGTCGGCCATTATGAACGATTACTTGCGAAACAGCACGGAGTGAGGCTATGTGGCCATGGCCTGACTTCTGATGCTCAAGTCTGTCTGACATGTCATTCCGTCAATGCACCGCCAATCCCAGTAAATACACCGCCAACCTGGTTGAAAACGAAGGCCCCTGCCTGACGCATCCCGCCGAATAGGGTATTGTTGTCCATCGCCCCGGCCTCACCGGAGAGAAGGCCGACATAGCGGCTATGGGCAGAATCGTTGGTTGTGATATCGGTGATATCCACAATTCGGATCCCGGTCTCTACCGCGAGACGCTGGATAGCCGGATCATGCACGTCGGCAAGTCCTAGCCGCATCCGTCGAGCTGCCAGCCGCGACGAGAGTTTCAGTGCCGGGTCATCTGATGAGACGAGTACCGTGATCGGATGCTTCATCCGGCCCAAGGTCGCCATCTGGGCACGGAAGAGGTCGATATCGATGTCTGGTGCGGCCAGAACCAGCTCGATCCGGTCAAGAACGGCGCCTCGCCCGGCGAGGCGCAGCTGCACCAGCGTCTCCATCGTCAGCCGCGCACCCATGCTATGGGCGAGCACTGGTACAGGTTCGCTACTACGACGGTTCTTCGTCAGGAGCCCGAGCAGATCGGCGAGGGCTGCACGAGAGAAGTCTGAAGCATCGCGGTCGGCAAGATAGGCTCCCGCATTACCTGCCGAGGGCCAGGTGAAGAGCACCGGCGCACCCTCCAGATGGGCATCAACCGAAAGCTGCACGGCCCGATAGAGCGCCTCCTGATAGCGCGTGTTGAATCCGTGGATATAGAGCCCCACGCCCGAGCGCGGCAGTCGCCCGGCAAAACCCTCGCGGCTGAGCTCGGTCTGCTTGCGCACGGTGAAATTCTTCGTGGCATCGCTGGCCCCATCGGGCCATTCGATCCGCCCCGGCTTATGGCCTGGCGGCACCGAGACCTCATATTCCAGCCAGTTCGGGCTGGTGGCGCGGGTTGCACCATAGGCACCGGGCGATTGCGCATCGGGTGCACGAGTTGTCACTGTCAGCACCTGCACGATGCGGGCACCTGCAGGCAGGGCCCCGTCATCGGGAGCCAGAACCTCGGGCCCCGGGCGTGTGTTGCAGGCAGCCAACACGAGAGTCAGAGTAAGCAGCAGGCGACTGAGCATCTTGTATTACCGCAGGAATTTCTTGAATCGTATCAGTGCCAGCCAGAACAGCGCCACCCCGATCGCCGCCAGCGCCGCGAACTGGGGCCAGACCACGTCAAGCCCCGCACCTCGGAACAAGATGCCCTGCGAGAGGATGATGAAATGCGTGTTGGGGGCTGCAAGCATGATGGTCTGGATGATCTCTGGCATGGATTCCCGCGGCGTCATCGCGCCTGACAGCACCTGCAGCGGCAAAAGCGCCATCATCAGCAAAAGCGCGAATTGCGGCATCGACCCGGCGATGGTGGCAAGGAAAATTCCAAGCCCCGTCATGGCGAAAACCATCAGCACCGCGCCCGCAAGAAACAGCACGACCGAGCCCTGCACCGGAACCGCCATCAGCGCCTGCACCACAACACTTAGCGAAAAGCTCGACCCCAGCAGCACCACCAGCCCCATCGACCAGATCTTGGAAAACATGATCTCGGTCGGGGTGACGGGCATGACCAGCAGGTGCTCGACCGTGCCATGTTCCTTTTCGCGGATCAGCGCCGCGCCGGTCAGCACCAGCGACAGCATGGTGATCGACCGGATCACGGCGGAAATCGCGCCGAACCACTTCGGATCCAGCGAGGGATTATACCGCGCGCGGAGCGCCAGATCGACCGGCAGCGCGGTCTCGGCCCGGTAGCCCGCCACATATTCCGAAACCTCGGAGGACACGATCTGCTGGATATAGCCGCCGCCGGTGAAGGCCTGGCTCATCCTTGTCGCGTCGATATTCAGCTGGATCGCCGGGTTTTTTCCGGCCAGCACATCGCGCGCGAAATCCGGTGGGATGTTCAGCGCAAAAGTATCCAGCCCCTGATCCATCCGCCGATCCATCTCGGCCGTCGTGGTCATCTGCGGCTCGACAAAATAGGGCGGATAAAAGGCCGAGGTGATGCGGGCGGAGAGATGCGACTGATCCTCATCCACGATCGAGATCGCGGCATTCGTCAGCGCCTCGGGCGAGACGTTCGCAGAGGTCCAGATCGAGAGCGAAAAGGAATAGACGATCAGCACCAGCATCACCGGATCGCGCCAGAGCCCGCGCAATTCCTTGACGCCCAGATTGAAGGTGTTGCGCAGGTTCATCCGCCCCTCACTTCGCCTGTTTTTCCAGGAAGGCCGCCGCCAGCCCGATAATCACCGGAATGGCGATGCCCATGGCCAGCATCGGCCCGGCCAGTTCCGCCATTCCGAAGGCCTTGGAGAAAGCCCCCCGCGCGGCGGTGATAAACCAGGTCGAGGGGTAGATCTCGCCCAGAACCCGGCCAAAACCCGACAGCGAAGAGACCGGGTCGATCAAACCCGAATAGCTGACCGCCGGGATCATCGTCAGCATGGCGGTCGCGAACAGCGCCGCGACCTGACTTGCGATGAAGACCGACACCAGAAAACCAAGCGCCGTGGTCGCGGTGACATAGATCAGCGCCGAAAGGGTAAAGCCCAGAAAACTGCCGTTGAAGGGCACTGCGAAGAATGTGACCGCCATGGCCATCATCAGGAAGAAATTCAGCATGGCCAGCGCGATATAGGGCAGCTGTTTGCCAAGCAGAAATTCCAGCCGCGTCACCGGGGTGACGTAGAAATTGATGATCGAGCCGAGTTCGCGTTCCCGCGCGACCGAGAGTGTCGTCAGGATCGCGGGGATCATCAGCAAAAGCAGCGGGATGATTGCGGGCACCATCGCATTCAGGCTGCGCACATCGGGGTTGTAGCGGTAGCGCGTCACCAGCTCGAAACTGCCGCTGGTGGCTGCATCGCCGTAAAGCTCGCGCGCCTGGCGCAGGATCCAGTCGCCATGCATGCCCTGGACATAGCCCTGCACCGTATTGGCACGGGTGGGGTTGGCGCCATCAAACCAGGCCCCGACCTGAACAGTCCTGCCTGCCGCAATATCGGCGGCGAAACCGGGCGGGATCTCTATCGCCAGCGCCAACTCGCCCGACCGCATCCTCGCGTCGATCTCATCGTAGCTCGTCAGCGGCGGCTGCTCGATGAAATAGCGCGAGCCCGCGATATCGGCGATATAGCTGCGGCTGGTGGTGGACTGGTCACGGTCGAGCACGGCGAAACTCAGATCCTCGACATCCATATTGATGCCCAGCCCGATCACGATCATCAGAAGAAGACTGCCGACCAGCGCCATGGTCAGCCGGATCGGGTCTCGCTGCAGCTGCAGGCTTTCCAGCTGCGAATAGCTGAGCAGCCGCCGCAGGCTGAAGCCGGATTGCGGCGCGGGATGCGCCACCTCGACTGGCGGGGCAGCCGGGGTCTCAGGCGGGGGTGCCGTCTCGCCAATCGCCTCTTCCAGATAGGCGATGAAGGCATCCTCCAGCGTGGCGCAGCCTTTGGTCTTGGTGATGCCCTCGGCGGTATCCGAGACCAGCACCTTGCCCGCATGCATCAGGCTGATGCGGTCGCACCATTCCGCCTCGTTCATGAAATGGGTCGAGACGAAAATCGTCACGCCATCCTTGCGCGACAGCTCCGCCAGAATGCGCCAGAAACCATTCCGCGCCACCGGGTCCACCCCCGAGGTCGGCTCGTCCAGGATCAGGATCTCGGGCGCATGGATCATCGCCACCGCCAGCGAGAGCCGCTGGCGAATGCCCAAGGGCAGCGCCTCGGGCAGGCTGTCGATAACATCGCCCAGATCAAAGCGGGCGATCATCTCGGACACGCGTCCGGGGATCTTCTCCGCAGGCATATTGAAAAGCCGCGCATGCAGCTCAAGGTTCTGCCGCACCGTCAGCTCGGAATAGAGCGAGAAGGCCTGGGACATGAAACCGACCCGACGACGCACGGCAAGGTCACTCGCATCGACCTCATGGCCGAAAAGCTTCGCACGGCCCTCGGTCGGCTCCAAAAGCCCCGTGAGCATTTTCATCGTCGTTGTCTTGCCGCAGCCGTTCGAGCCGAGGAAGCCGAAAATCTCGCCCTTCGGTATGCGGAAGGACACGCTATCGACCGCAACGAAATCACCAAAGCGCTGTGTCAGCCCCTCGGCCTCGATGGCGATCTCGCTGTTACCGCCCGCGCGCGGCGGGATCACCACGGCGCTGTCCTCGCCCCGGTCCTCTTCGGGCAACAACGCGATGAAGGCGGCGTCGAGGTTCTCCGCGCCGGTGCGCGACAAAAGATCCGCCGTGGTGCCGGTCGCCAGCACTCGGCCCGCATTCATCGCGACCAGCCAGTCGAACCGCGCGGCTTCTTCCATATAGGCGGTGGCGGTAATCACGCTCATCTGCGGCCGCGTCACACGGATGCGGTCGATCAGATCCCAGAATTGCCGCCGCGACAGCGGATCAACGCCGGTGGTCGGCTCGTCAAGGATCAGGAAATCCGGATCATGGATCAGCGCACAGCACAGCCCCAGCTTTTGCTTCATGCCGCCCGACAGCTTTGCCGCCGGCCGGGCGCGAAAGGGCGTCATCCCGGTCGCGGCCAGAAGATCGGCGATGCGGCGGTCGCGCTCGGCCTTGTTGTGGCCGAAAAGCGAGCCGAAGAAATCAAGGTTCTCCTCGACCGAAAGCGTCGGATAAAGGTTCTTCCCCAGCCCCTGCGGCATATAGGCGATGCGCGGGCAGACGCGATTGCGATGCGCCACATCGCGCATATCGCCGCCCAGAACCTCGACCTTGCCGTCCTGGATCACCCGCGCACCGGCCAGCAGGGACAAAAGGCTCGACTTCCCGACCCCGTCCGGACCGATCAGCCCGACCATGCGGCCCGAAGGGATTTCCAGCGTCACATCATCCAGCGCCGTGACCTTGCCGTAGCGCAGTGTCAGGCCGGAAACTCCGGCGACAGGACCAGAAGCGGGACCGGTCATTTCACGACATTTGCAAGAAAGTCGGGCCAGGCGGTATTGGGGTCAAGCCGCAGATAAGCCATGCCCGGCAGGCCGGTTTTGACATATTCGATATGGCGGGCCAGCAGCTCCGGATCGATGCGGGCACGAACGCGGAACATCAGCTTCTCGCGCTCATCGGCGGTCTCGACCGTCTTCGGTGTGAACTGCGCCACATCGGCAACGTAGGAGACCGTGGCCGGGATCACCAGCTCCTGCGCTGCATCCATCACGAGGCGTACCTCGGATCCCACCTGCACCCTGCCAACCTGCGAGGTCGGCAGGAAGACCGTCATATAGACATCGCCCAGATCGACAAGGCTGAGGATACGTCCGCCCGAGCCGACGATCTCACCCTCTTGCGCGATACGATACTGGATGCGGCCAGAGCGCGGCGCTTTCAGCGTGGCATCGTCCAGCGTGGCCTGGATCGCATCGATCGAAGCCTTTGCCGCATCTACGGCGGCACCTGCATCAACGACCTGAGCCTCGGCGCTGCTCACCCCGGCCAGCGCCGCTGCATGGCTTGCTTCTGCCGAAGCCACCCCTGCACGGGCCTGGGCGTCACGGGCACGATCATCATCGAGCACCTGCTGCGAAATCGCGTTGGATCTGACCAGCTGCTCAGAGCGCGCCAGCCGCAGTGCGGCGGCTTCGGCAACCGACGCCGCCTGATCAACCGCTGCCAGCGCCGCGCGTTCCTGCGCCTCTGCCTGAGCCACCAGCGCCTTTGCGGTCTCGACACCGATCTCGGCCCGGGCAAGCTGCGCCTCGGACTGGCGTTTCTGCGCGTTCAGCTGAACGACGTCCATCTGAACCAGAACATCGCCGGCCTTGACCAGATCACCCTCAGCTGCATTGATTGCAGCGATCCGCCCGCCGGTCAGTGCCGCGATATCGACCTCCGTTGCCTCGATCCGACCATTGGCACTGGTAAAACCTGTCGGCAGACCCGCAGGCTGCAGCCGGTTCCAGGTCAACCACCCAAGTGCAGCTACAACGGCGAGGCCGCCCAGAATGATGGTGTTCCTGCTCGGTTTTGCCATGACCCGCCTCTGATGATGTGCTGAT
>CALKAA010000198.1 GCA_937983495.1 uncultured Gemmobacter sp.
TTCAGCGCGGCCTCAAAGGTGCGGCGATCCAGCCGCGCCTGAAAGGCCGCGCCCACCCGCGCCATCACCCGGCCGCGGGCATGGTCCAGGATACCCATGACCAGAAAGAGAAAGACGATCAACGCCGTCAGCGCGAACAGCGTGGGTTCCGAGCGCGAGCCCAGCACCCGGTCATAGACCTGAAGCATGTAAAGCGGCCCGGTCAGCAGCAGCAGGTTCACCACGACGCTGAACAGGAACACTGCAAGGACCAGCGCGTTCGACTCGCGTCGTGCGGCCCGCAGTTCTGCCAGACCCGGCGTGATGTTGAGGCCGATCTCATTGCGGCTCATGACTGCACTCTCCCACCTTGGCCTCTTGGGGCCCGTAATCCTGCGGCCTGCTTTGCGCGTGGCGCATCGGCGTTCTACCGCTTTCGTCTCTGCAATGTCACGGTCTTGAATTGTGTTGCCTGTCCAAAGGCCTTATGGCTTGCCTTTCGGGGCGAAACGCTATGTCTAGCGTCGGTCTGGCATGGACAAATGGCTTCGGCAACAGGCATCACGACGATGACATTCTCTTTGATTTCGGCAATGTTGCATAATTATGGCAAATTTGCGGGGCTTGCAGCGCTGAGCGTGCTGGCGGCTTGTGCGAATCCGGCTCCGGGTCCGGTGCCGAATGACCCCTACGAATCCACCAACCGGGTGATGCATGGCTTCAACCGCGGCATTGACCGGGCGCTGGTGCGGCCCTCCTCCAAGGTTTACGGCTTTGTGCTGCCGCAGCCTGTGAAAACGGGCGTGGCGAATTTCGCCACCAACCTCGATTTGCCGGGCGATATGGTGAATGGCGCGCTGCAAGGCAATGTGAACGGCTTCGGCAAGAACTTCTTCCGCTTCGCCATCAACAGCACCTTGGGGCTGGGCGGATTGTTCGATCCGGCCAAGTCTTTCGGGCTGGATGCGGCGAAAACCGATTTTGGCCAAACCCTGCATGTCTGGGGCGTGGGGGAAGGGGCTTATGTCGAGCTGCCGGGCATTGGCCCCTCGACGGTGCGCGATGCCATCGGCACGGCGGTCGATATTGCCGCGAACCCGGTCAGCCTCGCGCTGCCCTCGCCGGAAAGCTATTACGCGACAGTCGCCAAGGTCGGTTCAAAACTTGGTGATCGGGACAGGTATTCCAGCACGATCGACTCCATCTTGTATGAGAGTGCGGATAGCTATGCGCAGGCGCGCTTGCTGTATCTGCAAAACCGCCGGTTCGAGCTTGGTCAGGCGGCAGAGCCGGGCAGCGCCGGTGACGATTTCATTGACCCCTATGCGGAGTGATGGTGACATGACCCTGATGACGCGCCGCACCTTTGGTGCGACCTTGGCTGCCGGTGCGGCCGCCGCAATGACTGCCGGCCCGGCGCAGGCGCTGGACCTGGCCTCGGCCAAGGCGCTGATCGACCGCGCCATTGGTGAGGTGAACAAGGTCATCAACTCGGGCAAGTCCGAGACTGCGATGTATGGCGATTTCGAGCGCATCTTTGCGAAATACGCCGATGTGTCTGCCATTGCCCGTTCTGCTCTGGGCCCTGCTGCACGCAGCGCAACGGCTGCGCAGATGAAGGCCTTCACCGCGGCCTATCAGGGCTATATCAGCCGCAAATACGGTCGTCGCTTCCGGGAGTTCATCGGCGGCAAGATCGAAGTGACCGATGCCAAGCCGCTGAAAAGCTATTTCGAGGTGATCTCGATTGCCCGGCTGCAAGGCGAGTCGCCCTTTGATCTGCGCTGGCATGTGTCGAACAAATCGGGCCGCGACCTGTTCTTCAATATCATCATCGAAGGCGTGAACATGCTCGCCTCCGAGCGCGAGGAAATCGGCGCGATGCTGAAAAAGCAGAAGGGCGATCTGGATGCGCTGGTGGCGGCGCTGAAAACCGCCTGATCGCGGCGTGCCAGAAAGAGATCAAAGGCGGTCCCTTGGGGCCGCCTTTTTCGTTGGCCATGAAATTCGTTGGCCATGAAAAAAAGACCGCGCCCCAAGGGGCGCGGCAAGGCAACAGGCCTGGGGAAGGAGGCCGTATAAACAAGGATCAGCCGTAGCTGCGGCGATCTTCGATGACTTTGCCATCATTGGGCAGGCTGCCGGGGGCGACGATTTCCACCCGTCCGCGCAGTTTCAGCGTTTCCAGCACCGAGCCCTCGTAGAGCGCGGGGTTGGAAGCGCGGCTTTCCACTTGCACGGTCATGGCATCCATCTCGCCCTCGCGCGTGGCGATGACGCGGGCGCGCGCCACCTCCTCGTGACGGGCGACGAATTCGGCCACCTGTTCGGGGCGCACGAACATGCCCTTGATCTTGGTTGTCTGATCGGCACGACCGAGCCAGCCCTTGATGCGAAGATTGGTGCGGCCGCAGGGCGACTGACCGGGCATCAGCGCCGAGAGATCGCCGGTGGCAAAGCGCACCAGCGGGTAATCGCGGTTCAGCGTGGTCACCACCACCTCGCCCACCTCGCCCATCGGAACCGGATCGCCGGTGCCGGGGCGGACGATCTCGACGATCACGCCTTCATCCAGGATCATGCCGTCCTGCGCCTCGGATTCGTAAGCAATATTGCCCAGATCGGCGGTGGCGTAGCATTGCAGGGTGAGGATGCCACGATCTGCATATTCACGGCGCAAGCTGGGGAACAGCGCCCCGCCGCCCACGGCGGCGCGGGTGATCTTCAGCCGCTCGCCCATTTCATCGGCGCGGTCGAGGATGATCTTGAGGTAATCGGGCGTGCCGGCATAGGCGGTGCTGCCGACATCCACCGCCGCGCGCACTTGCAGATCGGTCTGGCCGGTGCCCGCAGGCAGCACGGCAGCCCCCACCGCCCGCGCGCCGGATTCAAAGATCATCCCGGCGGGGGTCAGATGATAGCCAAAGCAGTTCTGCACAATATCGCCGGGGCCAACGCCACAAGCATGCAGAAACCGGCCCATGCGCCACCAGTCATGCCCGGTGCGGCCAATCTCATAGATCGGGCCGGGCGATTGGAACACATGCTCGAACCGCCCGCCCGCAGGCAGAAAGCCCCCCAGCGGCGGTTGTTGCTTTTGCGCGCCCGACAGGTCGGATTTGCGGATCACCGGAAGGCGGGCCAGCGCGGCCAGGCTGGTGATCTGTGCGGCCTCGATCCCGGCAAGGCTGGCAGCAAGCGCGGGTGCGGTTTGGGCATGGGCGATCAGCGCGGGCAGATCGCGCGCCAGATCGGCGGCGCGTTGATCTGCGGAACGGGTTTCGAGCGCGTCGAAATAGGGCATGGCCGGATCCCCCCTCACGCCAGCCACCGCTTGCGGCGGCGATAGCTGCGCACATCGCGGAAGGACTTGCGGCCCTTGTCGGACATGCCGAGGTAAAATTCGGCCACATCCGGGTTCTCGCGCAGCTCTTGCGCGCTGCCCTCCATCACCACGCGGCCCGATTCCAGAATATAGCCGGTATGGGCATAGCGCAGCGCGACATTGGTATTCTGTTCGGCCAGCAGGAAGGTCACGCCTTCGCCCGCATTCACCGCCTTCACGATCTCGAAGATCTGCTCAACCAGTTGCGGGGCCAGACCCATCGAGGGCTCGTCCAGCAAGATCATCTCGGGGCGCGACATCAACGCGCGGCCCATGGCGACCATCTGCTGTTCGCCACCCGAAGTATAGCCCGCCTGGCTTTTGCGGCGCTCTTTCAGGCGGGGGAAGTATTTGTAGACCATTTCAAGGTCGGCATTGATGGCACCCTTGCCATCCTTGCGGGTATAGGCACCGGTCAGCAGGTTTTCCTCGACCGTCAGGTGTTCAAAGCAATGGCGGCCTTCCATCACCTGAATGACACCCATCTTCACCAGCTCGGCCGGGTTCAGATCCTGCACGCGGCTGCCTTTATAGCTGATCTGGCCCTTGGTGACCTCGCCGCGTTCGGAATGCAGCAGGTTGGAAATGGCCTTGAGTGTGGTGGTCTTGCCCGCGCCATTGCCGCCCAGAAGTGCGGTGATGCCGCCCTTTGGGACCGAAAGGCTGACACCTTTCAGCACGAGGATGACGTGATTGTAGATCACCTCGATATTGTTGACCTCCAGCAGGGGTTCGCCTGTCTTGGGGGCGTTGGAAGGAGCGGTATGGGGTGCGTCAAGCATGGCTCTGGCCTCGCAGGAAAGGGTGCGGGGGCGGGCGGTGTGCCGCCCCCGCGGCGCATCAGTTGCAGCGCTCGGTGATGTTGTTTTCCTTGGCGTAGGCCGCGCTGTCCTCGGCCACCAGCGGGTTCAGCACCTCGTCATCCGGCGCGATGAAGCCGGTGATCAGGTTCCACTTCTTCGCCGTCGCATCCCATTGCTGGATCATGGCAGCGCCCGGCCCGCCGTGATCGGCGCAAGAGGCCGCGAAGGGCTGGCCAAAGTTCGGCAGGCCAAGCTCCACCATGCGCGCCTCGGTGATTTCAAGCTGTTCAAAGCCGTCGCGCACCTGCTTGGCATTCACCGCAGCCGTGCCGTGGATTTCCTGCGCCTTGCGGATCGCCTCGGCGATGACCATGGCCGCATACATGCCGCGGGAATACAGCACCGTGCCCACCTGATCGCCTGCGCCCGCCGCCTTGCCTGCGTCGATGACGTATTTCTTCAGGTCGGCATAAACCGGGTAATCCATGCCCGTGCCGTGCATCGCCAGCGATTTGTAGCCATTGGCCCCATCGCCCGCCGGGGTCACGTCATTTTCCGAACCCGACCACCAGATGCCGATGAAGTTTTCCATCGGGAAGCGGATATTCGCCGCCTCTTGAATGGCGACCGAGTTCATCACGCCCCAGCCCCAGAACAGAACGTAGTCGGGCTTGTCGCGGCGCACTTGCAGCCATTGGCTTTTCTGCTCCTGGCCGGGGCTGTCGATCGGCAGTTCCGACAGGGTGAAGCCGTGCTTTTTCGACAGTTCTTGCAGGGTGCGGCTCGGCTCTTTGCCATAGGCCGAGTTGTGATAGAGCAGGGCAATCTTCTTGCCTTCCAGGCTGCCGCCGTTCTGCTCCAGCAGATGTTTCACCGCGACGCTGGCACCATCCCAGTAGTTCGCCGGATAGTTGAATACCCATTCAAACACCTTGCCATTGGCAGCAGAGGTGCGGCCATAGCCGGGGGTGTAAAGCGGGATACCATCGGCCGCGACCTTGGGGATCAGCTGATAGGTGATGCCGGTGGACAGCGGGTTGTAGACCAGCGCGCCCTGGCCTTTGGTCGCCTCATAGCACTCCACACCTTTTTCGGTGTTATAGGCGGTTTCACATTCCGGCACGCTGACCTTCTCGCCGCCAATGCCGCCATCGCGTTCATTCAGCAGGGTGAAGTAATCCATGAAGCCATCAGCGTAGGGGATGCCGCCTGCGGCAAAGGGGCCGGTGCGATAGCTGAGGTTCGGCACCACCAGATCGGCGGCGGCAGGGGTCGCAAAACCCGCGCTGGCCGCAATGGCTGCTGCTGCCAGCAGGGTAAAGGTCTTTTTCATCTTGGGTTTCCTCCCGTTTGAGATGATCCCGGCGCCTCCCCGCGCCGGGGTATTCCGGTCCGCCCGCCGTTCAGTGCGGGAAGGGCCAAAGGCGCAGTTTCTCTTTTGCCACACGCCAGAGCTGTGCAAGGCCATGCGGTTCAAGGATCAGGAAGGTGATGATGAGGCCGCCGACGATCATCAACTCGATATGGGCGGCCAGATCGGTGGGCCAGCCAAGGCCCCCCACCAGCACGTTCTTCAGGAACACCGGCAGCAGCACCAGGAACGCCGCTCCGGCGAAGGAGCCGAACATGGAGCCCAGGCCGCCAATGATGATCATGAACAGGATCAGGAAGCTTTTCTGGATGCCAAAGGCCTCGCCCACTTCTGCCGCGCCCAGGTAGACCGAGAAGAACAGCGCCCCCGAAACCCCGATGAAGAAACTGGAGATGGCGAAGGCTGAGAGTTTGGTGGTCAGCGGGTTCACCCCGATGATCTCGGCGGCGATGTCCATGTCGCGGATCGCCATCCATTTGCGCCCCACCATGCCGCGCGTCAGGTTGCGGGCCAGCCAGGCCAGCGCCACCAGAATCACGAGGCAGAACAGGTATTTGGCCCAGGCTGGGGTATTGGCCCCTGTGACAGCGATGCCGAACATCGTGCGTTCGGGCGCCGTGATCTGGCCCGAGGCCGAGTAGTTGTAGAACCACGGCACCTTGTTGAACAGCCAGACCAGGAAGAACTGCGCCGCCAGTGTGGCCACGGCAAGGTAGAACCCCTTGATGCGCAGCGATGGCAGGCCGAAGAGCACGCCCACACCTGCTGTGATCCCGCCTGCCAGCAGCACGTTCAGCAGCATCGGCAGATCGGGAAAGCCGGTCATCAGCTTGTAGCAGGCATAGGCCCCCACCGCCATGAACCCGCCCGTGCCAAGGCTGACCTGCCCGCAATAGCCGGTCAGGATGTTCAGGCCGATGGCGGCGATGGCATAGATCAGGAAGGGCACGAAAACCGCATTGGCCCAGTAATCGTTGATGAAGAACGGCACCACTCCGAAGGCCACGGCCAGCAGGGCGAAATAGGCCATCCGATCCGCCTTGATCGGGAAGGTCTGGCTGTCCTTCACATAGGAAGTCTTGAAATCACCGGCTTCTCTGTACAGCATCGGTCATACCCTTTCGATGATCTTCTCGCCAAACAGGCCCTGCGGCCGGAAGACGAGGAAGATGAGCGCCAGCACATAGGCGAACCAGTTTTCCGTCGCGCCGCCGATCAGCGGGCCTGCGAAGAACTCGAACAGTTTCTCGCCCATGCCGATGATGAGGCCGCCGACAATGGCGCCGGGGATCGAGGTGAAGCCGCCCAGCATCAGCACCGGCAGCGCCTTCAGGGCGATCAGCGACAGCGAGAATTGCACCCCGGATTTGGACCCCCACATGATGCCGGCAACCAGCGCCACAAAGCCCGCAATCGACCAGACCAGAACCCAGATGAAGCGCAGCGAAATGCCGACCGACAGCGCCGCCTGGTGGTCATCGGCCACCGCGCGCAGGGCGCGGCCATATTTGGTGTATTGGCTGAACAGGGTCAGCGTCAGCACCAGCGCCCCGGCCACGAAAGCCGCGATGATGTCGAGATTGTCGATGAAGAACCCATAGCCGAAGGCGTTGAAGGTCAGCTCGTCGATGGTTTCGTTGATGCCTTGCGGCAGGCCCACATCCAGTTTCTTGATGTCGGCCCCCCACATCACGTCGCCCAGGCCTTCCAGGAAATAGGCCAGGCCAATGGTTGCCATGAACAGGATGATGGGGGCCTGATTGACCAGATGTTGCAGCACGATGCGCTCGATGGCCCAGGCAAGGCCCACCATGACCAGCGCGGTCAGCGCGATGGCGACCAAGGCAGGCAGGGTCCAGCCGAAATAGTGCAGATCGGTGCCCAAGGTGGCGTTGATGATATGGGCAAAGGGAATTTGCCCCTTCTGCAAGCCCACCAGCGTGAGGGCGGCAAACAGCGCCAGCACCCCTTGGGCATAGTTGAAGATGCCGCTGGCCTTGAAGATCAGCACGAAACCAAGCGCCACAAGGGCATACATGATCCCGGCCATGAGGCCATTGAGCGAGACCTCGATCGCGTAAAGCAAAGTGTCAGGCATGTTCCACCCCCAGATAGGCCCGGATCACATCGGGATTGCTGCGCACCTCGTCGGGCGTGCCGTCGCCGATCTTCTTGCCGTAATCCATCACCACCACGCGGTCGCTCAGGTCCATCACCACCCCCATGTCATGTTCAATAAGCGCGATGGTGGTGCCGAATTCGTCATTCACATCGAGGATGAAGCGGCACATGTCCTCCTTTTCCTCGACGTTCATCCCGGCCATGGGCTCGTCCAGCAGCAGCAGCTTCGGCTCGGCCGCCAGGGCGCGGGCAAGCTCAACCCGCTTTTTCAGTCCGTAGGGCAGGCGGCCCACCGGAGTTTTGCGGATGGGCTGAATTTCCAGAAAGTCGATGATCTTCTCGACCTTTTCGCGATGCGCGACTTCCTCGCGCTGCGCCTTTCCCCACCACAGGGATTGCGCGGCAAGCCCGGTTTCCATCAAGGTCAGGCGTCCGGTCATGATATTGTCCAGAACCGTCATGCCTTCAAACAGCGCGATGTTCTGGAAGGTGCGGGCGATGCCTTGGCGGGCCACCTCATAGGGGCGCATCGGCGCGCGCTTCTGGCCACGAAACCAGACTTCGCCCTCCTGTGGCACATAGAAGCCCGAGATGACGTTCAACATGGAGGATTTGCCCGCGCCGTTGGGGCCGATGATGGCGCGGATCTCGCCCTCGCGGATGTCAAAGCTGATGTCCGTGATCGCCTTCACCCCGCCAAAACGCAGCGTGATGTTCTTCATCTCCATCAAGACGCCGCCGATCTTGCGGCCGTCGGCGGTGGTATAGCCTTCGGTGCTCATGCGGCAGCCCTCCGGTCTGGGGTGCGATTGGGGGGAACGGTGGCCGCGTCCATCATGCGGACAGTGGCGCGGATGGCGCCTTTGCGGCCATCCTCATAGGTCACCTCGGTTTCGGTCGCGACCGAGGTGGCACCGTCATAAAGCCCTGCGATGAGATCGGCATATTTGGTCTCGATGACATTGCGGCGCACCTTGCGGGTGCGGGTCATCTCGCCATCATCGGCGTCCAGTTCCTTGTGCAGGATGCAGAAGCGGTGAATCTGGCAGCCCGATAGCACGGCATCCTGTGCCACCGAGGCGTTCACCTCGGCCACATGGCGGGCGATGGTCTCGTAGACGCGGGGATGACCCGCCAGCTCCTGATAGCTGGAATAGGCGATGTTGTTGCGCTCGGCCCAGTTGCCGACGGCGGTCAGGTCGATGTTGATGAAGGCGGTGCAGCGGTCGCGGCCATTGCCAAAGACCACGGCCTCCAGAATATTGGGGAAGAACTTCAGCTTGTTCTCCACATATTTCGGCGCGAACAGGCGGCCATCGGCCATCTTGCCCACATCCTTGGCGCGGTCGATGATCCGCAGATGCCCCGATTTTTCTTCGAAAAATCCGGCGTCACCAGTGGCCACCCAGCCCTCTGCATCCTTGGTAGAGGCGGTGCTTTCGGGGTTCTTGTAATATTCCACAAAAGTGCCGGGGCTGCGGTAGAACACCTCGCCATTTTCCGCGATCCGCACCTCCACACCCGGCGAGGGCACGCCAACGGTATCTGAACGCACCTCGCCATCGGGTTGTTGGGTGATGAACACCGTGGCCTCGGTCTGGCCGTATAGCTGTTTCAGGTTGATGCCGAGCGAGCGGTAGAAATCAAAGATCTCCGGCCCGATCGCCTCGCCCGCCGTGTAACCCACGCGGATGCGCGAAAAGCCGAGCGTGTTTTTCAGCGGCCCGTAAACCAGCTTGTCGCCGATCCAATAGGCCAGACGGTCTCCCAGGCTCACCGGCTTGCCATCGAGGATTGCGGGCCCGACGCGCCGCGCGACCTTCATGCAGCGGTCGAACATCGCCTTTTTCAGCCGCCCGGCATCCTCCATGCGGATCATCACTTGTGTGAGCTGACCCTCGAACACGCGCGGCGGGGCGAAGAAATAGGTCGGCCCGATCTCGCGCAGGTCGGTCATCATGGTGGCGGCGCTTTCGGGGCAATTGACGCAAAAGCCCGTCCACATCGCCTGCCCGACGGAGAAGATGAAATCCCCCACCCAGGCCATCGGCAAATAGGCCAGAACATCATCGCCGGGGCGCAGCTTGTCGAAACTGGAAGAATTCTTGGCGGTTTCGATGATATTGCGGTTGGACAGCACCACGCCCTTGGGTTTGCCCGTGGTGCCCGAAGTGTAAAGCATGACACAGGTGCTGTCATAGCCCAGTTCGGCAATACGGGCATCCAGTTCGGCATCGAAGCGGAAATGACCAGCCTTGCCCTCGGCTTCCACATCGGCCAGCGCATTCATCCGGCTGTGGTCGTATTTGCGCATGCCGCGCTTGTCGACATAGACGATCTGCTCCACCAGATGCAGGCGGTCCTGCACCTCGATCACCTTGTCCACCTGCTCCTGATCGCCGCAGATCACAAAGCGCGCGCCGCAGTTTTCCAGCACATAGGCCATCTCTTCTGCCACGGCATCTTGATAAAGCGGCACCGGCACTGCGCCGCACATCTGCGCGGCAACCATCGACCAGTAAAGCGCCGGGCGATTGCGCCCGATGATCGCAACGTGGTCGCCCCGGTTGAGCCCCAGTGCCAAAAAGCCAAGTGCAATGCCGCGGATCTCGGCCGCACCTTCGGCCCAGGTCCAGCTTTGCCAGATGCCGAATTCCTTTTCCCGCCAAGCTGGCCGTCCGGCATAAAGCCGGGCGTTGCGCGCCAACAAGGCCGGAACCGAGGTCAACTCGTCCGTCGCTGCCATATCTTCCTCCCTCGTGTCCCCCGGCCTGCCTGTGTGGGCTTGCGGGGCTGCCCCTCCTCAAGGGCTGCGCGGCGAATCCTGTCCGCCACGCCTGACAATGAACAGATTTGCCGCCAATGCTTGCGCGACTTTTTCGCAATCCTTTCGAATTGTAACGGAGGGCTTTTCCCCCTTCCCGCCCCGCTGTGGCCGGTGTTAGCCATGGGCAGGGGGAGGATGTCATGGCCAGCGACGAGGAACAGACAGGCCTGATGCGGGCCGGGTTGAACCTGATCCAGCAGGCGTTGTCGATCTATGACAGCGATCTGAAACTTTCGGTCTGGAACCGGCGCTTTGTCGAAATGTTCGCGCTGCCCGAACATCTGGCGACCAAGGGGGCCAGTTTCGAGGAGACCATCCGCCATCTGGTGCAGCGCGGCGAATATGGTGTGGTGGATGACCCGGAGGCCGCCGTGCAGGCGCGTGTGCAGGCCGCCCGCGCCTTCAAGCCGCATTACATGGAGCGCGAACGCCCCGGCGGGTTCTGGATTTCGGTCGAGGGGGCACCGCTGCCGCAAGGGGGCTGGATCACCGTCTATACCGACATCACCGAGGTGAAGTTGCAGGAGCGGATGCTCCGCGACCGCTCGGTGGAATTGTCGGGTGAGGTGCTGGCCAAGGCCGAGCGTCTGGCCCATGCCAACCGCCAGCTCGCCGCCAGCAATGCCACGCTGGAGGAAACCAAGCGCCAGTTGACCGAGATGGAGGCGCGCATCCGCCTGACGACCGAGATGATGCCCGCCCATATCGCCCATGTCGGGCGCGATCTGCGTTACACCTATTCCAACCGCCGTCTGGGCAGCGTGATGCCGGGCCGGGCAACCGAAATCATTGGGCTGACCGGGCGCGAGGCGCTTGGCCCGGTGAACTTTGCCCGCATCCTGCCTTGGCTGGAAAAGGCACTGGAAGGCGAGGCTTCGGTGTTCGAATTCACCGATGATGACAGCGGGCGGCGCATCCGTGCGGCCTTCACCCCCGATCAGGAAAACGGGGCCGCGGTGAACGGCGTCTATATCCTGTCGATGGATGTCACCGCCGAGGCGCAGGCCCGCGCCGCGCTGGCGCAGACCCGCAAGCGCGAACTGGCGGCGCAACTCACCTCGGGTGTGGCGCATGATTTCGCCAATTTGCTGACCATCATTCTGGGCCTGCAATCGCGGCTGGAACGCATGGCCTTGCCTGATGAGGCGCGAGGGCTGGTCTCTGGCACCTTGGCGGCGGCGCGGCGCGGTGGCGTGCTGCTGGACCGGATCGCCACCATTTCGGGCCGGCCTGCGCTCAAGCTGGGGCCGACCGATCTGCCCGCGCTGCTGGAGGATCTGCGGCTGCTCGCCTCGCCGACATTGCCACCGCAAACCCGGCTTGAAGTGCATCTGGGCGGCGCGCTGCCACGCCTGTCGCTGGATGCGGGCGGCCTGCAGGATGCGCTGCTGAACCTGATCCTGAACGCCCGCGATGCCATGGCGGGCCGGGGCGGCCTGATCCGTATCTGCGCCCGCAATCTGCGCGATACCTGGATTGAAATCCGGGTCGAGGATGAGGGGCCCGGCTTTTCCGGCCCGGCGCTGGATCACGCGCTGGACCCGTTTTTCACCACCAAGGGCGGCGAGGGGTCTGGCCTTGGCCTGTCGATGGTGTTCGACCATATCACCCTGTCGGGCGGCTCGATCCGGCTGATGAACAAGCCCGAGGGGGGGGCCGTCGTGTCGCTGCGGTTGCCCTTCCGCCCGGTGGCCGAGGCAGCGCCGCCGATGCTGGTCTTGCTGGTCGAAGATGACTCCGACATCCGCGAAACGGTGCGCGAAATGCTGCGTGGGCTTGGCCATGCGGTGATGGAGGCGGCGACAGTGCCCGAAGCCCTGATGCTGGCCGAGGTGCCGGGCATCGGGCTGGTGCTGTCGGATATTCAACTGGGTGCAGGCAATGGGGCAGAGCTTTTGTGTCTGTTGATGGCGCAGGGCCATCCGGCGCGCATGCTGCTGATGAGCGCGCTGCCTCCCCATGATCCGCGCCGCGCGCAAGCTCCGGTGCCGGTGCTGGGCAAGCCCTTCGATGCCGAGGCCCTGGCCGATGCGCTGGCCCTCGCCATGGGCCGGGAGGCCGCCGCATGACCGCCCATGTCGCCATTCTGGACGACGAGCCGGAGATTCGCCGCATGCTGGCCGATGCGCTGGAGGAGTCGGGTTTCAAGGTGACGACCTATGGCCGTGCCACCGAATTCGAGGCCGCGCTGAAACGCATGATCCCCGATGTCTGCCTTGTCGATCTGGGCCTGCCCGATCGTGACGGGCTGGCGGTGGTGCATCGGCTGGCACTGGAATCGGGGGCGGCCATCATCATCATCTCAGGCCGGGCACAGGTGCAAGACCGGGTGACGGGGCTTGAGCTGGGGGCGGATGATTACATCATCAAGCCCT
>CALKAA010000199.1 GCA_937983495.1 uncultured Gemmobacter sp.
CTGATCGGCGCAGGCTTCCTGCTGGCGGCGGGCTTCATCGCCACGGCTCAGGCGCTTGGCACGCTGAACGCCGCGCTGGCCTTTGGGGCGGGGTTTCTGGTGTTGGCCGGGCTGGTGGCGCTGATCGCCCGTAAACCGCGCCTCAGCCGGGGCCTGGAGCTTGAGGCCCTCGCCGCGCTGGATCAAGCCCCGCAGGCCGTGGCGCAGGGGATCGCCAAATCCCCCGGTCTCGCGCTGATGGGTGCCTTTGCCGGTGGTTTGCTCCTGGCCCTGAAGCTGCGGAGGTAGCCGGGCCCCCACTCAAAACGGCACGGGGGCCGAATAGGTCAGGCTCTTGCCGGTTTCCGGGTGGCGCAGCCGCAGGCTTTCGGCATGAAGCATCATGCGCGGATAGTCGAGCGCCTCACCGGTGGCATAGATCGGATCACCCAGAATCGGGTGCCCAAGCGACAGCATATGCACCCGCAGCTGATGGCTGCGCCCGGTCAGCGGCATCAGCCGCACCCGCGTGGTCTTGCCATCATGGCGCTGCACCCGCCAATCGGTGACGGCGGGCTTGCCCTGTTCATGGTTCACATGCTGGCGCGGGCGGTTGGGCCAATCGACGCAAAGCGGCAGATCGACCGTGCCCTCCTTCGGCTCCAGCAAGCCCCAAAGCCTTGCCAGATAAACCTTTTTCGTCTGCCGCTTTTCAAACTGCTGCCCCAGATGGCCCTGCGCCGCCTTGGTCAGCGCAAACACCATCACGCCAGACGTGTCACAATCCAGCCGATGCACCAGCAGAACCTCCGGGAAGACCCGGCGCAGGCGGTCGATCAGGCAATCTTCCTTGCCGGGGTCTTTGCCCGGCACCGACAAAAGGCCCGCAGGCTTGTTCACGATCAACAGCGCGGAATCGTGGTGCAGAATGTCTAGCGGCACATCGGGCGGGTTGTATTCATAGGGCGGCATCAGGTGATCTCATGCCCTTCCGCGCGCAGACGGGCGGCCAGATGAGCGATATGGGCGGGCCCGACATCGCAGCAGCCGCCGACAATCGTGGCCCCCTGCGCCACCCATCCAAGCGCGAAATCGGCGTATTTTTCCGGGGTCAGATCATGGCGATGGGTCAGGTGATCCACCGTGGGCGCATCTTCCAGAAAGCCATCGGAAATATGGGTAAACCCATTGGCATAGGCGCCATAGGGCAGGCCGAAACGGGCAAGTTCTGTCAGCGCATCGGCCATCGCCTCGGGCACCGAGCAATTGGCCAGCACCGCCTGCGGCCGATACCGCTCGATCAACGGCGCAAGCCCGGCCAAAGCCTCGCCCGAGCGCAAGACACCCCCCTGCCGATCATGGACCGAGACCGAAAGCCAGACCGGCTTGTCCGCCGTGGTGGCCCCTTTCAGTGCCCCCTCGATCTGCTCAAGGCTCACCAGCGTTTCCAGCAGAATGACATCGACCTCAGGGGCCAAAATCTGCGCCACCTCCGCCACCAGATCGGAAGAGCGTCGTGTAGGGAAAGAGTGTAGATCTCGGTG
>CALKAA010000200.1 GCA_937983495.1 uncultured Gemmobacter sp.
GTGCCGGGCGGCGGCTGGCCGATATTGACCGGCTGGCCGATTTTGCCGCCAACCGCTTGCGTGGCGAAAGCCGGATCGCGGCCTTCTCGCTGTCCGGTTGGGATACGCATCGGCGGCAGGATACCACGCTGGCCCCCAGCCTGTCGGGGCTGGAGCGCCTGATCCTGCAATTGCGGGCCGGTCTGGGCCCGGTCTGGGGGCAGACGGTGGTGCTGTGCATGACCGAATTTGGCCGCACCGCTGCCGAGAATGGCACGCAGGGTACCGATCACGGCACCGGCGGCACCATGGTGATGGCGGGGGGGGCCTTGCGCGGCGGGCAAGTCTTTGGCACCTGGCCCGGGCTGGACGAGGCCGCGCTTTACGATCGCCGCGACCTGATGCCCACCTCCGACGTGCGGGGCTGGGCGGCCTGGGCGATGCGCGGCCTGTTCGGGCTCGAACGCGGCGTGCTGGAAAATGCGGTCTTTCCCGGCCTCCAGATGGGGGCCGACCCGCGCATCCTGCGCTGAGCCGTCCTTGCGCTTTGCCTGCGCGCTGTTAACCTCGGATCGAATGGGCGGAGGCTGTGCATGTCGGGTGAAATCGGGTTCGAGGTCAGGGGCTTCACGCCGCCGCCGCATCCGTTCGGGGTGATGATGGAGGGCCATTGGGCGCGGCTGGAGCCTTTGGAGGCCGATGCCCATGCCGGGGATCTTTACCGTGCCTTTTCCGCCGACGACCGGCTTTGGACCTATATGCCCTATGGGCCTTTTGCCGGGGCCGCGGCCTATCATCGCTGGGCCAAGGACCGGGAGGCCAGCCGCGATCCGGTGTTTCTGGCGATTCGTGACCGGGAAAGTGGCCATGCTGCCGGGGTTGCCGCCTTCCTGCGCATCGATCAGACCCATGGTGTGATCGAGGTCGGGCATATCTGCCTTGGCCCCGAGTTGCAAAAGACCCGTGCCGCCACCGAGGCGATCTGGCTGATGATGGGCTGGGCCTTTGCGCAGGGGTATCGCCGCTTTGAATGGAAATGCGATGCGCTGAACATGCCGTCGCGGCGGGCGGCGCAGCGCTTTGGCTTCAGCTATGAGGGCGTGTTCCGTCAGCATCTGATCGTCAAGGGGCGCAACCGCGATACTGCGTGGTTTTCGGTGATCGACAGCGAATGGCCGGGGCTGGATGAGGCCTTTCGCGCCTGGCTTGCCCCCGCCAATTTCAGTGCGGGCGGCCGCCAGCGCGAAAGGTTGAGCGACCTGACCCAACTGGCCCGTGCGGGGAATGATCCGCTGATCTGACCCCTGACGCGGGGCCATCGCCCATGCCATGATGCGCAAGACCCAGTGCAGGAGGTTTTCATGCTGGTCCGCTCCGTGCTTTTCCTTGCTTTTGTTGCCAGCCCCGCTGCGGCAGCGGAGGTGCAGACCCAGGCCTATCGCTGCGATCGCGGCGCCCAGGTGCAAGCGACCTACCTGAACCCAGGTGAGCGCAGCTTTGCCGTGGTCAGCTTCGAGGGGCGGCAACTGGGCTTTGAAATCGCGCAAAGCGCTTCTGGCGCGCGCTATGTCAGCGCCGATGGCAACTTTGTCTGGTGGACCAAGGGCGAGACCGCGATGCTGCTGCATGGAACCGGGGATGCCGAAGTGATGGTCTATGCCGAATGCGCGGCGCTGCCGGGCTGAGCGGAGCCAGCAACCAGCCCCGCAGCCAGAAGGGCATCGGGCGGCAGCGCCAGTCGCAGCCGCAGCAGCCGCATCAGCGGGCCCAGATCGGCCCGGCCATTGTGCCGGGCAGCATGGGCCGCGCGTTGCAATGCGTCATCCTCCGATGCGCGGGCGACCCCCTCCACAAATCCCGCGACATAGCGGGTATGCTGATCGTCACGCACACCCAGCAGCAGATCGGCCGCATGGGCCAGGTCGTCGCGCAGGGCCAGCGGGTCTGGCGCGGTCCGGTCCGGCTCCTCCTCTGGCAGGGGGGGCTGCTGTCCGGTCACCAGCCGCAAGATCAATGCCTGAAAGCTGCGCAGAGCCGCCACGGGCTTGAGCAGGAAACTGTCTGCGCCGGCGGCCAGTGCCGTCACCCGTTCGGCCTCATCGCCCGACATGCCCAGGATGGCCGGCCGGTTCGACCGCAGCGCCAGATCGCGGATCAGGGCAGAGCCATGACCATCCGGAAGGCCCATATCCACCAGCACCGCATCGGGCCGGTAACAGCGCAGATGTGACCGCGCGAGGGTCAGTGATTCGGCCCGCCGCAGCCTTGCGCCGGAACGCTGGCACAGCAGGCGCAGCGCATCAGAGGCAAATCGGCTGTCCTCCACGGCCAAAAGTGTCATGCCGCGCAGGGGCAGGGCAGCAGGAATGGCCGGGGGCAGCGGCAAATGCAGGGGCGGCGGGCTGGGCATCGGGTCCTCCTGTGGCAGCAAGGGCGTCCTGCCATCAGCCAAGCAGAAATTCCCTAATGCGACGTAAACGGGGGCCGGGCTTGCAACGTGATCAGGGCTACCGCATAAGCAAAATCCATGTGGAATGCCCGGCCTTGGCCCGCCGGTGCCAGCCTGAAGGAGAGAGCAGGATGATCGGACGTCTGAACCATGTCGCCATCGCGGTCCCCGACCTTGATGCTGCCGTCGCGCAATATCGCGATACGCTGGGGGCCTCGGTGCGCGCCCCGCAGGACGAACCCGACCACGGCGTGACTGTCGTGTTCATCGACCTGCCGAATACCAAGGTCGAATTGCTCTACCCCCTCGGGGAAAACTCGCCGATCACCGGGTTTCTGGAGAAAAATCCCGCAGGCGGCATCCATCACATCTGCTATGAGGTGGACGATATTCTCGCCGCGCGCGACCGTCTGAAGGCCGCAGGCGCGCGGGTTCTGGGCTCGGGCGAGCCGAAGATCGGGGCGCATGGCAAGCCGGTGCTGTTCCTGCATCCCAAGGATTTCAACGGCTGCCTCGTGGAACTGGAGCAAGTCTGACATGTCGATCACCGCCGCGCTCATCGTTTTCGCCGTGACCTGGTTCATGGTGTTCTACATGGTCCTGCCGATGCGCTTTCAAAGCCAGCAGGATGTGGGCGCGGTGGTGCCGGGCACGCCGAAATCGGCCCCCTCCACCGAGAATGTCAAGAAAAAGGCGCTTGTGACCACCGGTATTGCGCTGGTGGTCTGGGCCGGGATCGTCTGGTTCATCACCAGTGGCGTGGTCTCGGTGCGCGACCTTGATTTTCGTGGCACGCTGGGGCCGGAAACCGCGACCCACGCGCCCGAAGCCACTCACTGAGCGCGGTTCAGCCGGTGGAACAGATGGGTGAAGGTGGCCACCCCCAGCACTGGCACGATCAGGTTCACCAGCGGAATGGATAGCGGCGCCGCCATCAGCGCCCCGGCCAGCCAGATCTGCCCGGCATGGCGCCCGCGCAGCGCTTTCGCGCCTTGCCGACCCAGCCTGCGCATGGCGACCAGCGTGAAATATTCCCGCCCCAGCAGCAGCCCGTTCACCGCCCAGAACACCAGTGGGCTGAACGGTCCGGCAAAGAAATACAGGATCAGCGCAAAGGCATTTGCAAGAATCAACAGGCCAAACAGGTTGAGCGCGTCAATCAGGCTATCGGCCAGTTTGACCGGCGTCACCGCGGGTTCCGACGGGTAATGCCGCTCCTCGACCGCCTGCACCACATCTTCCAGAAACAGGCCCGAGAACAGCGCGGCCACTGGCACCATCAGAAAGATCGACAGCCCGATCATCAGGAAGAAAGACCCGACCGACAGCAGCGTTTCCAGACCGCCGACCGGCCCGACAAAGGGGATGTCCACGGTCGCCGGGGCCAGCCAGTCGATCAGCAGCAACAGTCCGGCATAGGCCCCGATCAGCAGGGCCAGTGACAGCCCCAGACCAAGCGCCACCACCCGCAGAAAACGCGGATCACCCAACTGGCTGAGCGCGCGGGAAAAATCGCCGAAAATCTTCATGCCGTCACCCAGCGTGTCACAGCCGCGACATCGGGGCGCGGGCGATCCGGCACCGCGCTGGTTTCGCGCCCGATATGCACCAGCCCCGCGACCGTCTCGCCCTCGGTCAGATCAAAGGCCGCGCGGCTGAACTCCGGGTCATGGCTGACCCAGCCGGTCAGCCAGGCCGCGCCCCAGCCGCTTGCCAGGGCCGCGTTCACCAGGCTCAGGCAGACACAGGCGGCCGAGGCCTGCTGCTCGCTCAGCGGCACCTTGGGATGCGGTTTCGGGCTGGAAATCACCGCCACGATCAGCACGCCCTGATCGAATTGCCCGCGCGCCTTGGTCAGCTTCTCGGCATCGCCAAGCGCCTGCGCCCGCGCCTCTGCCAGATCGGCCAGCCGCCCCATCGCGCCTTTCTCGATCACCACCAGCCGCCAGGGCTCCAGCTTGCCATGGTCGGGCACCCGCAAGGCAGCCTCCAGCAGGGGGGCCAGTTCGGCGGGGGTCGGGGCTGGCCCGATCATGGT
>CALKAA010000201.1 GCA_937983495.1 uncultured Gemmobacter sp.
TCGGTTTCGCGGCCGCGGCCGAAGAAGATCGGCGCGTCGGCCGGCGTGAAGGCGGCCAGAATGGCGATCTGCAACTGATCGCCCTTGCCGCCGATCATCGCTCCGGCGAGATTTTGGCCTCGGTCGGCTCGGCCGGGTTTTTGGCGGATCGGCGGCAGGGCTTTGTCGATATGACCCAAGCCCTGCGCTCGCCCGGCAGCACCTTGAAACCGCTGGTCTATGCGCTGGCCTTTGACGAGGGGCTGGCGCACCCGGAAACCATGATCGACGACCGCCCGGTGCAGTTTGGCACCTATGCGCCGCAGAACTTTGACAAGATGTGGCGCGGCACCATTCGCCTGCGCGAGGCGTTGCAACTGTCGCTGAATATCCCGGTGGTGCTGCTGACCGAGGCGCTTGGGCCTGCCAAGTTGATTGCCGCCATGGAGCGGGCGGGGATGCGCCCGGCCTTGAAGGGCGATGAGCCGGGGCTGGCGATCAGCCTGGGCGGCGTGGGGGTGAGCCTGCAGGATATGGTGCAGCTTTACGCGACCTTGGCGCGCGGCGGCGTGGCGCTGCCCTTGCGGTTCACCGGCACGGGGGCGGAGGGGCAGCGGGTGGTCTCTGCCGTGGCGGCCTGGCAGGTGGGCGATATTCTGGCGGGCCTGCCGCCACCGCCCGGCGCGCCGGAAAACCGCCTCGCCTACAAGACCGGCACCTCTTATGGCCATCGCGATGCCTGGGCGATTGGCTTTGACGGGCGCTATGTGGTGGGGGTGTGGATGGGCCGCGCCGATGGCACGCCGGTTCCGGGGGCCTTTGGGGCCGATACCGCCGCGCCGGTGCTGTTTCAGGCCATGGGGCGGCTGAGCCGCAGCCTGACGCCCTTGCCGCCCGCGCCCAAGGCCACGCTGCTGGTGGCCAATGCGCAATTGCCGCAACCGCTGCGCCGCTTCCGGTCACGCAATGCGGCGTTTGAAGCGGCGGCGGATGCGCCGAAGCTCACCTTTCCGCCCGAGGGCGCGGAGGTGGAGCGGCTGAATGGCGCGGTGCTGGTGAAGCTGTCGGGCGGCACGCTGCCGCTCACCCTGATGGCCGATGGCGTGCCGCTGCGCACCGGCTTGCGCGAGCGCAGCGCGCTGCTGGATTTGCCCGGCGCAGGCTTTGTCACGCTGAGCGTGATTGATGCCGAGGGGCGCTCGGCCCGTATCCGGGTGCGGGTGAAGTGAGGCAAAGCAAAAGCCCCGCAGGTGGCGGGGCTTTCGGGTCTTGCAGCGGTCGGGGGCGCGCGGCCCCCGCGGGATCAGAAGCCCAGACCGGCGTATTTGTTCTTGAACTTCGACACGCGGCCGCCGGTGTCCATCAGCTTGGCGGTCTGGCCGGTCCAGGCCGGGTGCGAAAGCGGGTCGATGTCGAGCGACATGGTGTCGCCTTCCTTGCCCCAGGTGGTGCGGGTCTTGAAGGTCGAACCGTCGGTCATCTTGACGTCGATGAAGTGATAGTCGGGGTGGATGCCAGTTTTCATCGCGCCAATCCTCACTCAGCTTTTTCTTTGTAGTTGGTGACCTCGGCGATACGCGCCGATTTGCCGCGACGGGCGCGGAGGTAGTACAGCTTGGCGCGGCGCACACGGCCACGGCGCACAACCTCGATCGAGTCGATGTTGGTCGAGTACAGCGGGAACACACGCTCCACGCCTTCACCGAAGGAGATCTTGCGCACGGTGAACGAGGCCGAGATGGTCAGGCCACCTTTGCGGCCGATCACGACGCCTTCATAGTTCTGCACGCGCGAACGGGTGCCTTCGGTCACTTTGAAGCCGACGCGCACGGTGTCGCCGGCCTTGAAATCCGGGATGGTCTTGCCGAGGGCGGCGATTTGCTCGGCCTCGAGTTGAGCGATCAGGTTCATCGCTGTCTCCTTGCTGCCTGCGGTGATCCGCAGAGGTGATGCCGCCCCAGAGCTTCTGGTCTTTCACCGGGTCCGTGACCTTACCCTGGGGATGGCCACGCCCGCCGAAGATGGATCGACGCTTTGCTGTGCCGCCCCGCTGGTGACGCCCTGCAAAAGCAGTCAGGGCCAAGCCAAAGGGAATCGGGTCCGATGGGCAGAATGCGCCCCGGACTGCGCGCGTATAGGGGGCGCGGGCGGAGCGGTCAAGGGGGCTGGACCTTTCGGCGCGTAACGTGGCGGCGGTCATCGAAGATGGACTGGCCTATGCGGGGAGTGATCTGACCACGCGTATACTGAACGGTGACGATACCTTTCTGTTGTCGCGGCAGGACGACGCCGTGCATGCAAGGCGCGGGAACGATTCCATGGAGGGCCGGGGCGGATACGCTGTGGGGAGACTGGGGCAACGACACGCTGATCGGAGGTGCCGGCGCCAATCAGCTTTATGCGGACACCTATTACCACGGACCGGGCGATGACTGGTTGATGGGCGAGTGGGGCGATGAATATCTGCTCAGCCAGATCGGGCAGGATAGCCTGTTTGGGGGGCTTGGCAATGACACCTTGTCGGCCTCGGGCCATGGGGCGCTGCTGGATGGCGGCGCGGGTCTGAACCAGATCGAGCTGTATGGCCGCCGTGGCACGATTCAGCCCGGTGGGGGCGAGACGACCGTTTTCACCGCCTTTGCCGCCACGTTCATCCTGGGCGCAAGGCATCGGCATGTCGAGATCAGCGGCAATGATCTGGATAAATCCATCTTTCACATCACCGCCGGGGCCGAAAGTTTTGAGGCGTTGCAGATGACCGAAACCACAACCGGCGTCACGATCCTGTGGGCACGGGCCACGGTGGAGCTGGAGGGCCTCACGCTGGCTGATCTTTCCCCCGATCGGTTCCTGTTTGACTGACCCGCAAGCTTTGACGCAAGCGCCACAATCCTGCCACCGCGCGGTAAGGTTCCGTTAAGGGCGGCGCGGCAATCTGGCTCGCGTGGGGGCTCGTCGGCAGGGAGCCAAGGGAATGACTGTTGAGTTTCAAGACGGGCTGCGGGTGTTGAAATTGAAAGACGCGTCGGGCGCGCATGGGGCCGCGCTGGATGATCAGATGACCATGCTGCATCTGTGGCGCCTGCTGTCGGGCGGGCATGCGCTGCGCGATATGACGGTGGTGGAGCGCCGCCTGTCATAAGCCCGGATCGGGAGGGCGGGATCAGGCTTGCAGGCTGCGGCGGCGGGCGAACAGCGCGCCAAGCGCGGCCAGCGCCATGATCCCGCCCAGCCCGGCCATGAGCTGAAAGAAACCGCGCGGCCCCATGGTCTCGGTGATCTGGGCGAGCAGGAAGGGCAGGCTGATGCCGCCCACCAGCCCCCCCGCGATGATGGCGGGCGAGACGCGCGGGCTTTGCCCCATGCGGCGTGCGGCCTCGACGAAATAACTGGGGAAGATGGTGGCGGCAAAGGCCCCCGAGGCCACGAACAGCACCATGGGCGGCAGCACGGTCGCCAGCGCCATGCACAGCGCGACCCCGGTGATCGACAGGCCGAACAGGGCAAAAGGCGCGATGCGGTGGGCAATCACCGTTTGCACCATGCGCGCGGCCAGGAACGCCACAAAAAACGCGCTCATCGCCTCGGCCCCTTGGGTCTCGGTCGCGCCGCTGCGCACCAGGGCCGAGGGGCCAAGGCCGATCAGTGCCGCCTCCAGCCCGATGCCGCAGGCCCCGAAGGCAAGGATCGCCCAATCCGGGCGGAAGCTGCTGCCACCTTCGGGCAGAGGGGCGCGGGCCCCGTCGCGGGCTCCGGGCAAGAGCAGCGCAAAGCTGACGGCCAACCCCAGAAAGACCAGCCCGTAATCGCCGCTCAGCCAGACCAGCGCCATCGGGGCGACGATGGCACCGGCCCCGAAAATGGCATTGATCAGGCTCAGCATCGCCGGGCCGCGCGGGCCATAGGCGGTCAACAGGCGCGGGTTGAACACCACTGCCGCACAGCCCTGC
>CALKAA010000202.1 GCA_937983495.1 uncultured Gemmobacter sp.
GCCGACCGCCGCGCGCTGCATCTGGCCGATCTGGCCGATTGCCTGCCGTTGCTGGACAGCCCGATCAGCGAGACCGGCGCCAATCTTTCGGGCGGGATGCGGCAGCGCGTGGCGCTGGCCCGCGCCTTCCTGCACCCGGCGCCGGTGGTGATCTTTGACGAAGCCTTTTCCGAGATCGACGAGGCCGCGACCCTGCGCATACTCGGGGCCATTGCAGCGGAGATGTCGGGCCGCAGTCGCATTTTCATCGCGCATTCCGGCCCGGTCCGACAGCAGGCTTTCGATCAGCGAATCACGCTTTCCTCTGCCAATCCCATCCGGCGGATGTCTCGCGGCGGCGCACCATACCAGCGCGAGAAGGCCCGCGAAAACGCAGTTTGATCGGAATAGCCCAAGAGCATGGCGATCTCGTGAAACTGGCGGTTGCTGCGGACCAACAGCGCAAAGCCCTCGATCCGGCGGCATTCCTCCAGAATATCATGGAACGACCGGGCCTCCGCCGCCAGCGCCCGGCGCAGCGAGCGTTCCGACATGCCAAGATGCGCGGCCACCGCCTGCTGGTTGACCGGATGCCGCCCGATCTGGCGCAGGATCGTCTCTTGCACACGATGCGAAACCGGGGCTTGTCGGCGCAGATCGGCCATGCCGCTTTCTACGGCCCGCCACCAGATCGCCCCCAGCCGGGGGTCTTCGGCACCGTCATGGCGAGTATTGCCCAGCACCCCTGCTGCAAGGGTGATGCGGTTTTCCTCCTGCCCGAAGCGCGGAGCCTGGCCCAGATATTGCGCCATTTCGCGCAGGTCGCGATCAGCCTCATGTTCGAAAGACAAGCCCAGCACCGCCTCGCGTGCCACACCATAGCGGCCACAAATACCCCGGATCAGCCCCAGGGTCAGTTCGGCATCGGCGCGGCGCGGCCAGATGCGTGGGTCAAGAACCCGGTAACTGATATGGGCAAGGCCCTCCTCCACCTCCACCGAGAGCGCGCTGTTCGATTGCAGCACCGGAAAACCGCGCGCCAAGGTGCGCAGCGCCTCGCCCAGTGTGCGGCGATGACTGACAGCCTCGCCCAGAACGCCCAGGCTGGGAAGCGTGACACCCTCGCCCGAGCGCCAGACGTGCAGGCAATCCCTGCTGTCGCGCCGCTCGGTTTCAAGGCGACTGACAAAGGTTTCAAGCGGCACATGGCCGGGGCTGCCGGGCGTGGCATTGGCAGGCTCGGCTTCCGGGCCGAGTAACATCGACACGACGGCTCCGCGAATCCATGACGTTTGCATGGGTTTTCCCGTGGCTTGGGCCGTGGCTGCGCTTTTGCGCTTTTTTCACCGCGGCGATACTTCCCTTGCGACAAAGTGTAACATGGCTTGGCGTGAAACCGCATCCCGCAGCGCATTTTGCGCGACAGGCGCTGCTTTTGTCGAAATTCCGTTACATTCCCGAGGGTTTTGCCGGTTTTTCCGGCGCGCGTGCCATGGGCGCGGATTTGACATTTACGGCCAGAATTGGCCCGCAGCCTGGCCCGGCGCTGGACTGGCCGGAATTGGCAAGAATCGCAGCCCCCCGATCCTGATGATCCGACGAACATCCTTGGGAGGGTTTCGGATGACACATTACAGGTTGTTGATCGGCGGCAAACTGGTGGAGGGCGACAGCACGATGGCGGTGGTGAATCCCGCCACCGAGGAGGTGCTGGCGCAGGCCCCCCGCGCCTCGGAGGCGCAGCTGGAACAGGCAGTGGCTGCGGCCAAGGTGGCGTTTCCGGCCTGGGCCGCGCGCCCGATTGCCGAGCGGCGGGCGATGATCCTGACGGTGGCAGACCGGCTGGAGGCGCGGGTGGAGGAGTTCGCGCGTCTGCTGACACAGGAACAGGGCAAGCCCCTGCCCGAAGCCACCGCCGAGATCGTCTATACCTGCGCCTTCATCCGCCATCTGGCGAGCTATGACCTGCCGGTGAAGGTAATCGAGGATAGCGAGATCCGGCTGGTGCAACAATTCCGCCGACCGCTGGGTGTGGTGGGCGCGATCATCCCGTGGAACTTCCCGGTGCTGATCGTGGCCTTCAAGCTGCCTTTGGCGCTGCTGGCCGGTAATACGGTGGTGCTGAAACCCGCCCCGACCACCCCGCTGACCACGCTGCGTCTCGGTGAGATCATGGCCGAGGTGTTGCCTGCCGGGGTGGTGAACATCATCACCGATCAGAACGATCTGGGCGCGCGGCTGACCAGCCACCCCGACATCGCCAAGATCAGCTTTACCGGATCGTCGGCCACCGGGCAGAAGGTGATGGCGGCGGCGGCGGGCACGATCAAGCGGCTGACGCTGGAACTGGGCGGCAATGATGCGGCCATCGTGCTGCCGGGGGCCGATCCGGCCAAGGTGGCACCGGGCCTGTTTGCGGGTGCTTTCCTCAATGCCGGGCAGGTCTGTCTCGCAATCAAGCGCGCCTATGTGCACGAGTCGATCTATGAGGAGGTCTGCGCCCGTCTGGCCGAGTTGGCCGATCAGGCGGTGCTGGGCGATGGGTTGGAACAGGGCGTGACCATCGGCCCCGTGCAGAACCGCATGCAATTCGACAAGCTGAAGGGGTTTCTCGATGCCGCACGGGCCGAGGGACGTATCATCGCAGGCGGCACGGTGGAAGATCGGCCCGGCTTTTTCATCCGCCCGACCATCGTGGCCGATGTCGAAGATGGCGCGCGCATCGTGGACGAGGAACAGTTCGGCCCCATCCTGCCGGTGATCCGCTTTGACGATGTGGAGGCGGCGCTGGCGCGGGCCAATAGCTCGGTCTGGGGATTGGGCGGCTCGGTCTGGGGCGAAGACCGCGAGGCCAATCGCCGGGTGGCGGAGCGGATGGAGAGCGGCTCGGTCTGGATCAACAAGCACCTCGATTTCGGCCCGAACATCCCCTTTGGCGGGGCCAAGCAATCGGGGCTGGGGGTGGAATTCGCCGAAGAGGGTTTGGCCGAATTCACCCAGATCCGCATCCTGAACGAAGCCCGCTGAGGCCGTGGGGCAGGCCGGAGGAGCGGCCTGCCCTCATGAGGGAGGAGCCATCATGACCCATTCTTACCGCCCCGAGGCCGGGGCGGCCCTTGTGCGTGGGCCAAAGGCCACGCCGCTTCTGGAAGCCACCATCCCGGCTTTGCTGGCGCGCTGTGTCGCGGCACGGCCAGGGGCCGAGGCGGCGGTGTTTCGTGCCACTGGGCTTCGACTGAGCTGGACCGAATTTGCAAACCGGGTGGACCGGCTCGCCACCGGATTTCTGCATCTGGGGATCACGCGCGGTGATCGCGTCGGCATCTGGGCGCCCAACCGGCTGGAATGGGTGCTGACCCAATTTGCCACCGCGCGCATCGGGGCCATTCTGGTGAATGTGAACCCCGCCTATCGCAAATCCGAGGTGGAATATGCCCTGCGCCATGTCGGCGTGCGGGCGCTGGTGGTGGCGGAACGCTTCAAGACCTCGGATTACCTCGGCATGCTGGCGGAATTGCTGCCTGAGCTGGCCGATTGCGCGCCCGGCCAATTGGCGGCGGCGCGGCTGCCCGATCTGCGCATGGTCATTCGCATGGGAGAGGGGCACACGCCCGGCATGTTGACCTTTGACGCGCTGGCCGCCACCCCCGCCGACCCGGCGCAGCTTGACGCGATCACGGCGCGGCTGCGCCCCGAGGATGCGATCAATATCCAATTCACCTCGGGCACCACCGGATTGCCCAAGGGCGCCACGCTGAGTCACCGCAATATCGTGAACAACGCCCAATGTGTGACGGATCGCATGCGGCTGACCGATGCCGACCGGCTGTGCATCCCGGTGCCGCTTTACCATTGCTTTGGCATGGTGATGGGGGTTCTGGGCTGCGTCAGCCAGGGTGCCACCATGGTCTTCCCCGGCGAGGGGTTTGAGCCTGCGGCGACCCTCGCCACCGTGGCCGAGGAACGCTGCACCGCACTTTATGGCGTGCCCACCATGTTCTCCGCCATGCTGGCCTGCGAGGGTTTTGCGGGCTTCACCCTTTCCAGCCTGCGCACGGGGATCATGGCAGGCTCGCCCTGCCCGATCGAGGTGATGAAGCGGGTGCAGGCCGAAATGCACATGACCGAGGTGACCATCGCCTATGGCATGACCGAAACCTCGCCCGTGTCCTTTCAGTCTTTCACCGATGATCCGCTGGAAAAGCGGGTTTCGACCGTGGGCCGCATCCATCCGCATCTGGAGGTGAAGCTGGTGGATGTGACCGGCGCGACTGTGGCGCCCGGCGAAATTGGCGAGCTGTGCACGCGCGGCTATTCGGTGATGAAGGGCTATTGGGGCGAGCCGGCCAAGACGGCCGAGGCGATTGATGCCGAGGGCTGGATGCGGACCGGCGATCTGGCGGTGATCGACAGAGATGGCTATTGCAGCATCGTGGGCCGGGTGAAGGATATGCTGATCCGCGGCGGCGAGAACATCTACCCGCGCGAGATCGAGGAATTTCTGTATCGCCACCCCCATATCCGCGAGGTGCAGGTGGTGGGCATCCCCGATCCGCATTTCGGCGAAGAAATCTGCGCCTGTATCCTGACCGATGACCCTGGCCTGACGGCGGAGGATGTGCGCGCCTTCTGCCGGGGCGAGATTGCCCATTACAAGGTGCCACGCCATGTGGCCTTTCTTGATGCTTTCCCGATGACGGTGACGGGCAAGGTGCAGAAATTCATCCTGCGCGAGACGATGATCGCGCGCCTTGCCGAAAGGGCCGATGCATGAGCCGAGATCCCCATCACGCCGCCTATGCGGGCTTTGATCTGGCCGCCGAGGCCGCGCGCCTGGCAGGCGATCTGGAGACCGGGCTGAATGCCTGTGTCGAATGCTGTGACCGCCATGTCGGGGCAGGGCGGATTGCGCTGCGCTGCATCGGCGTGGATGAGCGGCTCACCACCTATACCTTCGAGGACTTGCAGCGCCTGTCCGCGCAGGCGGCGCAGGTTTTCGCGGCTGCCGGGGTGGGGCCGGGCGATGTGGTGGCGGGATTGCTGCCCCGCACGGTCGAGTTGGTGGCCACCATTCTGGGTGCCTGGCGGCTGGGGGCGGTGTATCAGCCGCTGTTCACCGCCTTTGGCCCCAAGGCCATCGAACAGCGCTTTGGCACCAGCGGTGCCCGGCTGGTGGTGACCAACAGCGCGCAGCGCCCCAAGCTGGACGAGGTGCCGAACTGCCCAACCATTGCGACGGTGCGTGACAGCGCAGCGCCGCTTGCGCCGGGCGACATCGACTTTCGTGCGGCGCTGGCCGCCGCGCCGGGCAGATTTGAGCCGGTGCTGCGGTGCGGGGATGACCTGTTTCTGCTGATGTCCACCTCGGGGACCACCGGCTTGCCCAAGGGCGTGCCGGTGCCGCTGCGGGCCTTGCTCGCCTTTTCGGCCTATATGCGCCACGGCATCGGGCTGCGCCCTGATGACGTGTTCTGGAACATCGCCGATCCCGGCTGGGCCTATGGGCTTTACTATGCCATCACCGGGCCACTGATGCTGGGCTGTGCGACCCTGATGCACGAGGGCGCCTTTACCGCCGCAGGCACGGCGCAGACCATCGCCCGGCTGGGTGTAACAAATCTGGCAGGATCGCCAACGGCTTACCGGCTGCTGATCGCGGCAGGGCCCGAGGTGATCGCCCCCGCCAAGAGCCATTTGCGCGTGGTTTCCAGCGCCGGAGAGCCGCTGAACCCCGAGGTGATCCGCTGGTTTGCCACCCATCTGGCGGTGCCGATCCATGATCATTATGGCCAGACCGAGATGGGGATGTGCGTGAACAACCATCATGGGTTGGATCATCCGGTGCGGGCCGGTTCCGCGGGGCTGGCAATGCCCGGCTATCGCGTGGCGGTGCTGGATGAGGCAGGGCGCGAGCAGGGACCGAACCGGCCCGGCGTTCTGGCAATTGATCTGGCACGGTCACCGCTGATGTGGTTCACCGGCTATCTGAACAAGGAAACCCCGGCGCTGGCGAATGGCTATTACCGCACCGGCGATACGGTGGAGTTTGAGCCCGATGGCTCGATCAGCTTCATCGGGCGGTCGGATGATGTGATCACCTCGTCGGGCTATCGCATCGGGCCGTTTGATGTGGAAAGCGCGCTGCTGGAACATCCGGCAGTCATCGAGGCAGCGGTGGTGGGCGTGCCCGACCCCGAACGCACCGAGATCGTGAAGGCTTTTGTCATTCTGGCGAAGGGGGCGCAGGGCAGCCCGGCCTTGGCAGACGAACTGGCGCAGCATGTGCGCCTGCGCCTTTCGGCTCATGCCTATCCCCGCGCCATCGACTTTGTGACCGAACTGCCCAAAACCCCCAGCGGCAAGATCCAGCGCTTCATGCTGCGTCAGGCCGAGGTGGAGCGGCTGGCTCTGGCAGGGCAAGCCGGCGCAAGCTGAAGCGGGCGACAGGCCGAAGGGTCAACCGGGTGGCAATCGCCCGGCGTTCTCGGCCATCCAGTCAGAGGCACCAGAGCGCACGGCATCGAAGACTGTACGACCGACCGCCTCGCCAATTGCGGTATGCTTGCCCGCATAGGCCAGCATGCCCTGTTGTGCTGCCATGGCGATGCAATCGGTGCCGGTGCCAGTGGCCAGCCCTTCGGGGGTTTGCAGGCCAACCGATAGCACCGCCGCCGTGCGGGCCTCGGCCGCCAGGCTGAACGCCTCCAGCATCGCGGCATCGGTCAGGGCGGCCTCGATCTTCACCGCCACATTGATCGTGCCCCAATCCACCAGCACGCGCCCCAGCCGCGCGCCGATCCGCTCGGCATTACCAAGGCCCACCGTGGCAAGGCAACTGACGCGCAGCCCTTCCACTTCGGCATGGCGCAAGCAATGGCGGCCAATATCGCGCGAGGTCAGCATGCCCACCGCGCCCGCATGACCTGCGCGGGCCAATTCGGCGGCATACCAGCTTTCGGCGTCGAAATCGGGCGTCAGGTCAGCATTGCGCACCTCGCGCCAGACGATGCGATCGGCGGTCTGAAAACCGGGCCGCCATGGCGCAAAACTCAGCACCCGATGGGGAGCCCCCAGATCGGCAATCAGGAAAGGGCGCGCCAGAGTGACAGCGATCATGGCAAGGTGCGCGTGGGCTGGAACACCGGGCCATCCGGGGTTTGTGCAAAGTGCCCCTCCACCCCGAACACCTCGGCCATCACCAGCGGGCGCAACACCCGGGCCGGAGGACCATCGGCCACGATCTTGCCGCCCGCAATCGCCACCAGCCGCGTGCAATGCCGCGCCGCCAGCCCAAGATCATGCAGCGAGGCCATCACGCTTTTGCCCTCGCCGGCCAGATCGCGAAAGGTTTGCATCGTGTTGATCTGCTGCGCCGGGTCCAGCCCCGCCACCGGCTCATCGGCCAGCAAGAGCGGCGTTTCCTGCGCCAGCGCCCGCGCGATCAGGGCGCGGGCCTGCTCTCCGCCTGACAGCTCTGTCGCCTTGCGCAGGCGTAGCGGGCCAAGGCCCATACGGGCCAGCGCGGCCTCTACAGCGGCGGGTTTGGGCGTGCCATGGGCCAGACGGCCCAGACGCACCAGATCCTCCACCGTCACCGCCCAGGCGATCTCGCGCGCTTGCGGCATCCAGGCCACCTGCCGGGCCC